>JBCDLQ010000271.1:0-4346 GCA_039414335.1 Pseudomonadota bacterium
CCCGAGTCGACCCCGTTCAATGAAGCCACCGTCCCTGGACGCTATGCCGTGGCTGATTTCTTCGGTCGACTTTATTTGGGTTTTCCTTTTGGGAACAACGGCGCCTTTACCTTCGATCTTGAGCCGGGAGGCACAGGTTCGGTCGGTAGCTTGCTGGATCCCAACAACCCTAATCCGGCTGGCTCTGCTGCTGTGGTCTGGGAGGTCAATGCGCGAGGTGAGATCGAAATTCGACGAGAACTTGCTACGGTCCCGCCGCAGTACCAGTATCGAAGCTGGACCTTGCTAAGGACAGCTGGACAGGACGTCGTCATTCTTGAGGTCGGGCCGACACAGTTTACGGAGAATCCTGATTTTGAGGTCCCATTCGAACCTGGCAGGATCAATGTCTATCGCAAGTTCCCGCTGCCTTGATCAGCTGCGACTATTTCTTTTTCGCCAAACGAACAGCCCGGCTCTGCCGGGCTTTTCTGTGCAGGGCCCGCTGATCGAAATGACTTTAGTGATCTAGCCGGGAGGATTACAGCGCGGCGCGCTACTCCGGCGATCGGCCATCACCTGGTCATAACCGGTGCCCGCACAGCGGCCCACGTCTGACCCCCATTTGCGGCCGTCATCGGGCATGTTGAGGAGGCTCGGAATCTGGGGCGCAAGCTCCTCCAGGCACAGCTCGGATTGCTGCTTGGTCACGGTCCGGCATTCGTCTTCGGTAACCTCGAAACACTGCATGAAGTACTGATCGTTGGCGCAGAAGAAATCGGGCAAGGTGTCGACCATGCCGGCCATCCAGGCTTCGGCGCTGACCTGATTCTGAGCCTGGGCGCTGTTCAGGCCCAGAGTCAGGACCAGCAGTGCGGTAAGACGCAGGGCGAAGCGGTACATCATGGTTTGATTCTCCAGTTAATCTGTCGAGCGGCGGGTGACGCGGCGCAGCGATCCCATCGTCTCTATTGATACAGACGTCGTAGGGAGGAAAACTGTGCCATCAGATTGACGGTAAGCCGGTGCTTCAGTCGCCGCCCTCGAACTTGACCGCCGTTCCATAAGCCAGCATCTCGGCCGAAGCCGAGGCAACCTGCGCCGTGACCAGACGCACGCCAACGACCGCATCCGCATCCAGGGACTTGGCTTGTTCGACCATTCGGTTGATGGCCTCGTTGCGCGCCTCGGTCAGCATGTCCGTGTACTCGTTCAGCTCGCCGCCCACGAGGTTGCGGAGGAGGGCGAGGATGTCCTTGCCAACGTGTTTGGCGCGCACCGTATTGCCGCGCACCATGCCCAAGCTTTTATCGATCGTGCGGCCAGGCACGGTTTCAGTTGTTGCGAGAATCATGTCGTGTCTCCTGAGGGGCCCTTAGTCATTCAACACGGAGCCCGCGAATGCGTTCAGTCAGAGTTGCCCAAGTGTTCCTTGATCGATTCGGGGTCGCTGCTGCGAAGGTCCTGAATCACGGTGGCCATGACCACCAGCAGGCCGACGCCCGCAATGACCAGGCCGATACGGATCGGCATCGGTAGATCAAAGATCAGCGGCCAGAGTTCTCGAAGGGGTTCGATGAACCAGCTGGCGGCCAGCAGGGTACCGGCGACGATCAGCAGGGTTCCGACCCAACGTAACAGGCTAGTCATCCAACAGGTTTCCTTCTGCTTGGCTGGCTTCGATGCGCTCGAGAATGATCGAGACCAGAATCAGGCCGAAGCCGGCGATGGCAATCGCAGCGCCAGTCGTCAGCTCCCAGGGCCATTCAAATTGCTGGATCGTGCGCCAGGCACCCCAGTAGAAGCCATAGGCGGCGGTGAAGGCCAGACCGCCTCGCCAGAGCACCAGGCCGGCGGACTGCCATCGATTGGATCGTGCGGAGCGCATAGGGCGTGAGTATAGCCGTGTGTTCATTTCCCGGGCCAGCGGCTACCGCCTTGAACGATAATGTCGCCATGTACTCGATCCGCCACCTGATTGCGCTCAGCACCGACAGCTTCGGTGACATGCTGCCGGCCCTGGAGCAGGCCTTCAACCGCAGCCGCGATGACGATCGCCTCGATGATGTCTTTGGTCCCCGTCCACGCTGGGCGATCGTGGCCCTGACCTTTGCCTGCCTGGTCGGTGGGCAGATCGTGGAGTGGTTGACCGGAAACTTTGGCCTATGGCAAGTACTGGATGCCTCGGCCCTATTGATGGCAGCAGCCTTCGCCCTGGCCTTTCGTCGCTATCTTTTTGGAGCTCACGAGCCGGGGCCCGATGACTTCCCCTGGCTCGCGGCCACGCTGATTCCCGGCGCAGCTCTGATGACCCTGTCGGCGCTCATCGCCAAGATGGCCGACGGCGACGTGGCGGTAATGCCAGATGCGCCGACCTGGACCCTGTTCGGCAGCTTTCTGGTCGCCGTCGCCGATTCCCTGGCCTTGGCCGCCGGCTTGACGATCGCAGTGGCCGCGCTCTGCTATTCGAAGCGCTGGTCGAAGGCGCTGAAGCAGCTGTTGGCCCAGTTCATCACCTTCAAGGTCATCGTCTGGGTGATGGTGCTGCTGATCGTCGAGATCGGCATCGTCGGCGCCATCCTGTCGTTCTTCTTCGGCCTCTTCGGTATCACCTTTCCCTACTGGATCGGCGAGAGCGTCGACCAGTACAGCTACGCGCTGCTGATGGGCACGGTCTATTGCGCGGTGATCGGTGCCGCCTGGACCGCCTGCCGTCAGCGCTTCCCGGAGCTGATCGAAACGGGCGAAGCCGACGTGCTGTCAGCCGTCAAGGCGATGGCCAATCCGGAAGAGAGCGGGAGTGAGCCTTCCGTTGACGACACCAAAAGCGGGAACACGAAGAGCCACGAAGCAGACACGAA
Source organism: Pseudomonadota bacterium (assembly GCA_039414335.1). Classification (GTDB taxonomy): domain Bacteria; phylum Pseudomonadota; class Gammaproteobacteria; order Xanthomonadales; family Wenzhouxiangellaceae; genus Wenzhouxiangella. The sequence continues at coordinate 2,841 of JBCDLQ010000271.1, forward strand.
GGATTGAAACAAGCTTGATCTCCTCTAGCTGTCCTCGTGCGAGCTGAGGAACCTCTGAACAATTGGGAAATCAACATCTCCTGCAAATCGCTTTTCTCTGCGCTCTTTGTGCCTGCTTCGTGGTCCTTCGTGTTGAGTCTTGAAATTGAATTTCGGCGTCATTTGACTCAGGGCCGGATTGATCAGGCGTAGCTCGCCTGATCTTCACTGACGCGGCCGGGTCTTGAGGCCGAACGTAGCCAGTCAGCCAGTTCGTTCTCTTCAATCTCGCCGGCGGCCAGGGCCATGAAGACGGGATAGAGATCAGCATCCTCGGCGAACAGCCGAAAACCATTCAACTCCAGAAAGACTTCACACAGGACCGCTGCGGTTCTCTTGTTGCCGTCGACAAAAGGATGGTTGCGGGCAATGCCATAGGCGTAAGCTGCTGCCAGCGCCGGGATGTCTGGTGCCGGTTGTGAGTAGGCAAATTGCTGTTGGGCTCGGCTCAGCGCAGATTCCAGCATGCCGACATCCCGGACACCCTCCGGTCCGCCGTGTTCCGCCAATTGGCGCTCATGAATTGCGTTGGCCAGTTCAGTGCTGATCCAGATGGGTTCGGCCATTGCTCACTCCCCCAACTTCTTGAGGAGATTTCTTCGGCGCCGCATGACCTTTTCGGCCACATACATCTGCTCAGCAAAGGTGGCGTCATAGGGCGACAGCACGATGCCGTCCGGCGTCTCGACCGCCATCAGCGCATCACCGCGACCCACGCGCAGCTTTTCCAGGAGTTCCTTGGGCAGAATCACGCCGGTGGAATTACCAATGGCCGTGACTTTCAGCTTCTTGTGCATGACGGGTCTCCATTCGCGGAAAACCCGATTATAACAATTGTTTTACACCGTCGATCGAAAGGCTGCACGCAGAGGCGCGGAGCAAAAAGAGATTGCAGAGACAAATCACGTTCTCTTCTCTGCGGACTCCGCTCCTCTGCGCCTCCGCGTGAGATGTTTTTCTAACGGTCGATCAAAACGCCTCGTCGGCGAGAGCCATCATCGGTGCCGCGCCGGCTTTGATCTTGGCTTCCAGCCCCAGGCGGTCCGGCAGCACGCGCGTCATGAAGAAGCGCGCCGTGTCCAGCTTGGCCTGGTAGAAGCCGCCTTGGGTCTCACCGCCATCGAGCTTTTCCTGTGCGATGACGGCCATGCGCGCCCACATGAAAGCGGTGGCGGTCAGGGCGAACAGCTTGAGGTAGTCGCTGGAGGCGGCGCCGGCTTCGATCGGGTCGCGGGCCATGTTCTGGTAGACCCAGGCAGTGGTCTCTTGAAGGGCTTGCGCAGAGTCCCCCAGGGGGCCGAGAAACTCGGCTGCCTTTTCGTTGTTGGCCTGCTCGGCGAGAAAAGCCTGCAGCGGCTCGAAGAAAGCCTTGAGGTTTTCACCGTTGTTGGCAACCAGCTTGCGGCCGACCAGGTCCAGCGCCTGCACGCCGTTGGTGCCTTCGTAGATCTGGGTGATGCGCACGTC
>JBCDLQ010000272.1:0-4339 GCA_039414335.1 Pseudomonadota bacterium
AGCGCGGCGAGCTGATCTACACCTCCTTGTCCGAGCGGCTGCCGGAAGATCAGCGGCAGTTTGGCGAGACCTATGATCTGAATCTGATTGATGGAAGGGTCTATTGGGGGACGCTGAATTTCATCTTTCAGTGGGATGGCCAATCACTGACGGCCTTTCCCAAGCGCGATCGCATCTTCCGCATGACGCTGGCCCATCAAGGCCGGTTGCTGGCGCTGATCGGTCGGGATTTTCATGACCTGACCGAGTTCCCTGCTGACGATGAGCCGCTGGACGCCGTGCCCGGTCTGACGCAGCCCGAGGGCGTGCGAGTGACCTTTGCTCAGTCCTGGCCGGATGGTCGCCTGATGATGGGTACGCTGGAAAACGGTCTGTACTGGTTGTCGGAAGGCGCCGAGCCCGAAGTGGCATCGGCCATTCCGGAACTGACCGAGGCCTGGCCCTTTTTTGCCCTGGCTCTAGGCGACCGCAGTATCGCGCTGGGAACGCGCTATCAGGGCGTCATGCACCTCTCGTCCGAAGGCGAGCTGCTGGATCACCTGACCGAGCGCAATGGCCTGGACAGCAACGTAGTCAGCGCCATGACGATGGATCGGGAAGGTGGCTTGTGGCTGGCGCTGGAGGGTTCCATTGCCCGCGTGGACTGGTTCAACGGCCTGCGTTTCTATGACAGTGATCTGGGCGTGCGCCAGGCCGAGGGCGTGATTGAACACCAGGGCGAGATTCTCGTCGCCGGCTCCCATGGCGTGGGCGTGTTGCGAGCCGATGGTACGGACGGAAGCGCGCTCCAGTCACTGGAAGCTCCGATGCTGGAAGCCTTCGGTTTGCTCGATGATGGTGACGGCGTGCTCGTGTCGGGGTCTGAGGGTGTGCATCGGATGGTGTTCGATCTAGCGGCCGGTCAGACCGTTTCCAGCGAGCGCCTGATCGAGGACACCTATGGCTACAAGCTGCATCGCTCGCGCCTGCGGGATGTGATCTATGCAGAGCTGGAATCGGGGCTGGGCGTACTGGTCCGTGGTAGTGACGGCTGGGAGGCCGTTCAGCGGATTGAGGGCATCGATCGTCGAGCGGGCCCGGTCGCCGAGACCGATGACGGAACGGTCTGGGTGGGCACCACGGGCGGCTTGTTCTATCGACTGCGCTGGACTGCCGAGGACGACCTCGTGCTGGATGCAACGCTCGATGAAGACGATGCGGTGCCCGATGGCTTTGCCTGGCCTTTTGATCTGGGTGATCGCGTGGTGCTGGGCACAAGCGACGGCGGCTTCCGACCGGTTCCTGACGGAGAAGCCATCGAGCTGGATCCAGGCTTTGGTAACGCCGACTTCGATGCATCGCGCAGCGTCTACAAGCTGTTTGCCGTGAATGACGACACGGTGGTCGGTGGCGTCGGCGACGGTGGCGCGCTCTGGCTGGGCGAGCGTTCAGTCTCGGGTGATCTGAGCTGGCCTCGGCGGCTCCGGCCCGAGCTGCCACCGGGACAGAACTGGTTCTTCAAGATACTTCGCGGTCAGCTCTGGTTTGGGCGCCATCCGGGCCTCTATCGCATCGATCTCTCGCAGCTCGCCGCCGCCTCGCCGCCTGAAGGGCAGGTGCAGGTCCAGCGCGTTGGCTTTCCCGACGAGGACCGCTGGCTGCACGGTGGGCCGAATGCTGCAGCGGTGCTGGAGATCGATCGAGAACAACCGACGCTGCGATTCGAATACGCGCTGGGTAGCTATCAGCGCACGGACCAGACCGAGTATCGATCCCGCCTGGGCGGGCTGGAGTCGAACTGGAGCCGCTGGAGCGATGAGATTCGGCGCGACTATGCGCAGCTGCCAGCCGGCGAATACGACTTCCAGATCCAGGCGCGAGATGTACAGGGACGGGTGATCGACTCCGTGCCCATCGCCCTTCGCGTCCTGCCCCGCTGGTACGAGAGCCCGCTGGCCTGGCTCGTCTACGGTCTGATCGGTCTGCTGCTGCTGGGGCTATCGGCCCAGTGGGGCCAAGCTCGTCGGGCGAAGCGCATGCAGGCCCAGCAACGCGAGCTGGAACAGCAGGTGGCTGAGCGCACCGCTGAAGCGCGCGCCAGTGCTCGCGAGGTCCAGCGTCTCAGCGACGCCCGTGCCGAATTTTTTGCCAACGTGTCGCACGAGCTGCGCACGCCGCTGACCCTGACCCGGGCGCCGCTGGAAGAACTGGCGCGCGAGCCGCGTCTCAGTGAGGAAGGGCAGCGCTACCTGTCGCTGGCCCAGCGCAGCACGGATCAGATGCAGTCGCTGATCGGTCAGGTGTTGGATCTGCAGAAGCTGGAAGTGGGCGAGATGCCCCTGCGCCTGGTGCGCAGCGATCTGGCGCTGGCGGTGCGTCGCGTCGTGGACCGATTCTCGGTGATGGCCGACGCCGAGAAGATCGATCTGCAGGGCGAAGGCTTTGAGACTGAAAGCTGGGCCGTCTTTGACCCCCGTCATGTCGATACGATGCTGTCGAACCTGCTGAGCAATGCGCTCAAGTTCACGCCCGCTGGCGGTCAGGTCAGCGTTCGGTTACTCGCTGATGGGGAGATCGACACACGGACCTATGAGATTCAGGTTCAAGACAGCGGCCCTGGCGTTCCCGAATCGGACCGTAAGGACATCTTCGAGCGCTATCGCCAGGGCAGCGTGACGGCACCTGCCGGCGGCGGCACGGGGATTGGGCTGGCGCTCGTGCGCGAACTGATTGAACTGCATGGCGGCCAGATTCAGCTGGACAGTTCATCAGGAGCTGGTGCCTGCTTCACCTTGAGCCTGCCGGGCAGACTTCAGCCGATGGAGGCCGGGCAGGGGACAGAGATTCCCGTGAGCGAAGCGGCGATTTCGGTAGATGCGCGAGACCTGCTACCCGCACCCGCCGAGTCACCGAAAGTCTTGCTCGTTGACGACAACGCCGAGCTCAGGGAGTTTTTGCGCCTGCGCCTGGGGCGACTATTCCAGATTGTCGAAGCCGAGAACGGGGTTCAGGGTCTGGCTCAAGCCAGGGAGGAGTTGCCGGACTTGATCGTGACCGACGGCATGATGCCCGAGCTCGACGGTCTGGGCATGACGCGCGCCCTGAAGGATGATCCCGAACTCGATTTCATTCCTGTGCTGATGCTCACGGCTCGCGGTGAGAGCGATGCCATTGTTCAGGGCCTGGCGGCCGGCGCTGATGATTATCTGGCCAAGCCCTTTGACGGTGCTGAACTGGTGGCTCGCATCAATGGCCTGATCGCTACGCGAAGACGGCTGAAGGCGCGTATTGAATCCGAATCCGAGGCGGCCTCGGTGGGCGTTGAGTCGCCTTTCCTGCGTGCCGTCGAGCAGGTCGTCGACGCGAATCTGAGCGATTCGGGTTTCAGCGTGCGCGACTGGGCTTCCCTGATGTATATGGACCGCACGACCCTGTTTCGGAAGCTCAAGGATGAAACCGGTACGGCGCCCGATGAGTATCTGCGCGAGGCCCGTATGCAGCGGGCAGCGGAGCTGCTCCGGCAGCGCGCCGGCAACGTGGCCGAGGTGAGCGAGGCGGTTGGTTTTGCGAGCGTGTCTTCCTTCTCTCGGCGCTTCAAGGAGCGCTTCGACTGCACGCCGGCCAGCCTGGCTCGGGGCGGGAAGGTGTCCGGAAGTCGCTGATTTCATTGGATCTGCAACCGTCGGACAACAAACTGCAACCCTGCGCCATGGGCTGAATCTAGGCTTTCGGTGATGCTGATCGGCATCGCAAATCGCATCACCGGAGCCTGTCATGCCGAGACTGAACGACGCCCTGTCGGCCCTATGGATTGGAGTTTCTCTCTTCGCACTGGTCCTCTTGTCCGGGCCCGCCCGGGCCGAGCTGGAACTCATCGATGATTCCGCTAACGGCGTAATCGAGACCTGGCATTTGCCCAGCGTTCGGTCGGATGTTTCGCGTTCGAACTCGCCCTTTGATCCGTTCTCTCTGCAGCGTCTGAACCTGGAGGGCGGTCACGTGGTACTCGACACCCTGCGCCCTTTCTCGCTTGAGCTCCTTGAGCCCCAGACCCGACTTCAGCTGGTGCTCGATGATCATCGGCGCGATGCCTTGCTGGCGCTGGAGCTGTTCGACGGTGACCGGATCGTGGGTCGCCAGACGCTGGGCTATCGGTCGATACGCGGCAGCGATCTCGCCGTGATTGAAAATGACAGCGTCGAGATCCGCTCGGACGAGGCCTTCGACCGGATCGAACTGCGACTGATGCAAAGCCGGCCGGGCAATCCTGGCGTGCGGCTGACGGCCCTGGGCCTGAGTGAGGCGGATGCCCCGCGGGGCAACGCCGGCTCTCTGGCCTGCATCATTCCCCTCGGCGTGG
>JBCDLQ010000273.1:0-4336 GCA_039414335.1 Pseudomonadota bacterium
CGCCAAATCCACCACCACTGCCAATCGCGGCTGGCGAAGGCATGGTCAGATCCCAGGCGACGCGATGGAAGCCGCGCGTGGCTGGGCCCTCGATCCGTCGAACCACTTCACCCTGCGCATCACGAACGGTCAGCAGTATTGCGGGCGCCGGCTGACGAAGCTCCGCCTCCAACGCATCCCAACCGGGGAACGGTACGTCTTCACCTTCGGCAATCAATGGCTTCTCGCTAGCCTGACGAATCTGTTCATCGGTCTGGTAGCTGTCGGCCAGGTGGTAGGTGAACACCGCGCCGAAGGGCGGGTTGTCGGCCACGTAGTAGCCATCACCCTGCGAGCCCTTCTCGTTGAAACCGAGCGTACCCTGCGGGATGTACCACCAGGCGTCGCGGGGCTCGAACAGCGCCGCTTCTTCGCTCAGCGTGTCGGCGTCCAGATTCCGCAGAGGCGTGTAGTCATCCAGAATCCAGAATCCGCGCCCAAAGGTCGCACCGACCAGATCATTCTCGCGGCGCTGGATCACCAGATCGCGATAGGAGATGTTGGGTGCATTACCCGTCAGCTCGGCCCACTCATCGCCGCCGTCAATCGTCACATAAACGCCAAACTCCGTGCCCGCAAACATCAGGTCCGGATCGACATGGTCTTGCACCACCCGCCAGATCAGATGGCGCTCCGGTAGGTCGTCCGCGATCGACTCCCAACGACGCCCACGGTCCGTGGACTTGAGCAGGTAGGGCTGGAAATCGCCGTACTTGTGATTATCAAGTGCCACGTACACCGTATCGGCATCGAACAGGTCAGCTTTGATGTCATTGATGAAAGCCGTGTCCGGCACGCCGGGCAAGTCACCGGCTTCGATCTCGCGCCAGTTCTCTCCCCCGTCACTGCTGACCTGAATCAGACCGTCATCGGTACCGGCATAAAGAATATTCTCGTCGATCGGCGACTGGGCCAGCGACGTGATCGTGTTGTACTTCGACATAGCGAACAGATCCCACGGCGCGTCCCAGCTCCACTGGCGATCCATCAAGTCCAGCTCGATGCGAGTCTCGTCGCGGGTCAGATCAGCCGAGATCGCGCGCCAGCTGTCGCCACGGTCGTCAGAGCGCCAAATGCGCTGCGAGCCATGGAAGATCGTGGTCGGATTGTGTGGACTGACCAGGATCGGTGCATCCCAGTTCCAGCGCTCGGGTGCGTCACCCGGCTCGGGTTGCGGCTGGATGTAGACGATCTCGCCGGTGGTGCGATCGACACGCACCAGATTGCCCTGCTGCCAGTGCGCATACATGATGTCGGGATTGCCGGGCTCGGTCGCCGGCTGATGGCCATCTCCGAACAGCACCACGTACCAGTCGGCGTTGCGGATACCGTGGACGTTATCCGTGCGCGACGGACCGCCCTGCGTGTTGTTGTCCTGCGTGCCGCCATAGACCGTGTAGAAGGGCTCGGCGTCATCCACAGCCACCTTGTAGAACTGGGTGATCGGCAGGTTGTCGACATAGCGCCAGGTCTCAGCATGGTCGAAGGTCTCATAAAGGCCGCCGTCGGTGCCGAATAAGAGATAGTCCGGATCGCTATCGCGGAAGGCGACCGCATGGTTATCCACGTGCTTGGACGAATTATCGATGACGACCCAGGTCGCGCCACCATCATGAGATACGCGCGCCTGAACGTCCATCAGATAGATACGGTCAAAGGCGTGTGGACTGGCGTAGAGCTCCTGGTAGTAGTGAGGTCCCGTGCCGCCGGCCACCATATCCGACATCTTGCGCCAGGACGCGCCGCGGTTGGTCGAACGCCAGATGCCGCCCTGACGACGATTGGTTTCGATCGCCGCATAGACCACGTCCGGGTCCTGCGGCGAGACGGCCAGGCCGATCTTGCCCACATTGCCGCCCGGCAGACCACCGCCCAGCTTGGTCCAGGTACGACCACCATCGGTGGAACGATGCACGCCGGAGTTCGGACCGCCGCCGACATAAGCCGCCACCGTGCGGTGACGCTGCCAGGTCGCTGCATAGAGCACGTTCGGATCGCGCGGATCGATCACCACGTCGGTCACACCCGTCCAGATGTCATCGCCTTCATCACCGACCAACGTGCGCTCCCAGGTCTCGCCACCGTCCGTGGTCATGTACAGACCGCGCTGGCCACCTGAGGTCCAGAGCGGACCCTGCACGGCCACCCACAGCGTATTGGAGTCTTCCGGATGAATCACGATGGTGCTGATGCGCTCGGAGTCTTCCAGGCCTTTCTGCGCCCAGCTGGCGCCGCCATCGTGGGACACGTAAATGCCGTCACCGTAACCGACGTGTCGACCACCGACGTTCTCGCCCGTACCCACCCAGATCGTGTCCGGGTTGGCCTGATCGATTACTACGGAACCGATCGAATAGGAAGGTTGCCCATCAAAGAGGCTGGCCCAACTTGTCCCGTTATTGGTCGTCTTCCAGACACCTCCGGAACCCACGGCCACATACCAGGTACTTTCGTCTTCCGGATGGATCGCGATATCGGCAATCCGCCCCGACATCAGCGCCGGCCCGATCGACCGAAGCTCCATGCCGGCGAGACGCTGCTCCAGCGTGGCCTCGTCGTCTTGGGCGAGCAAGGGCATCGCTACGAGCGACAGCGCAATAAAACAGACAGACAGGAATCGATTCCAGCGACTGGATGGCATAAGGGGCTCCCTCTGGAAAGGTTTTTATAGGGCCTTTAAGGGTAGCACCGCCAAAGCGCTCAGTCGCTTGTCATTTTGTCGTCAGCTGGTGGTTTAGACGAATCCAGGATTCCTCTCAATTGCGCTCGAAGCGGTCAGTTAAGCGTTATAAGTTCAGAGTCGACGCGATTGAGAGGGAAGACATCGACAGAACCTGAATCTCTTCCATGATCATCAGCAGGCAGCGACACGCCTGAGCGATGGGTGTTCGAGAAGCCGGCGAGCGGTTAATGAGGTTCATGCGGAACGACGATGGCGTCACACTTGTTTGCAATTCGTCTAGGTCTGGCACTGACCGGGCAAGGGTAATCGGTACAAACTACCCTGCAATCAACGCCGATCGCTCACAATGCTCCAGCTTGAATCGCTACCGCCTGTACTCGGTGCACTATTTCTACTCGCCGTCGCATCTCTGCCCCGCTCTACGCAGGCTCAGGAGGACAGCTGTGACTGGTCATCGACCGAAGGTCATCTGAGCGCTCTGCTATCGTTGCGCCCCGCCATGGGCGGCGTATCCCTGGCCGCGGGAACCATGGGATTCACCAGCCACATACACCACGCCGGCAGTTTTGATGACGACACGGTGATCTCCCTGGCCTCGGCCAGCAAGTTGTTGTCGGGCATCGCGATCCTGCGCCTGGTCGATCAAGGGCTGATCGATCTTGATGCACCCGTCTCGACCTACCTGCCTGAATTTACGAGCACCAAGGGCGAGATGACGATGCGACAGATGTTTTCGCATACGGCAGGGCTGCCGGGGAATCGGGACGGGAATTTCCAGAGCACTCCGGAGCTGTGGATTCTGAATGATGACTCGTTGAGCCTGGCAGAGTCGGTGGACCTGATTGCCTGCTGCGTGGATATGATCGGGTCACCGGGCGAGCAGTTTTCCTACGGCGGGTTTTCCATGCAGGTCGCCGGGCGCGTGGCCGAGGTGGTCAGCAATGCGGACTGGGAAGCGCTCTTCGAGCGGGAGGTCAGCGGGCCTCTGGGTCTGACCTCGATCGATTTCCAGGGCTTAGGAACCACCCGGAACTATCGGATCGGAGGCGCGGCGCGCAGCAGCTTGCGCGACTACCGCCGAATCCTGGAGATGCTGGCCAACGATGGGGTCTATCGTGGCGAGCGTTTTCTGAGTGAATCGGCCATGGCGGTTCTACTGGACGATCAGATGGCTGACAAGCCGATCGTCTATGGACCGCCTTCCACCCAGGAACTGGGCCTAGGTTATGGCTTTGGCGGCTGGCTGCACTTCGACGGCATGGGTCAGGTCTCTGCCATGAGCAGCAAGGGCGCCTTCGATGCCCTGCCCTGGTTCCGGCCGACCGAAGGCGACTGGGGCATGGTTTTCATTCAGAACTTCGGTGCTGGACTGAATGACGAAGTCTTCGCCCTCTTCGACCAGATCAATAGCCAGCTGGACCAGCCCTCCTGCAAGATGCCTTATCAATTCGCCGCCAATGCCGGACTGAACGGCTTCTGGTTCGACCCGGCTGCCGACGGCCAGGGCATGCTCGTCGACCTGATCCCGGATCGCAGTCAGGTGTTCGCCGGCTGGATGACCTGGGACCTGCTGTCCGATACGGGTAGCGCTGCCATCGGCGACGCGGACCAGCG
>JBCDLQ010000274.1:0-4331 GCA_039414335.1 Pseudomonadota bacterium
CCGGGAATGGGAAAGCCGAAATAGGGTGCGTCACGGGTCACGTCCCAGTCGCGCAGTTCGTCGTCCAGCCATTCGTCGAGCTTGTTGGCGACTTCCTCCTGCAGCGCACCCGAGCGCACCCAGGTCTTCAGACTTTCTCGGAAAGGCTCGAGCTGGACGAAGAAGTGTTCCGTGGCTTTCATGACGGGCGTGGCGCCGGAGATGACTGAACGTGGGTCAATCAGCTCCGTGGGGTCATAGGTGGATCCACAGACCTCGCAGGAGTCTCCGTATTGATCTTCCGCGCCGCATTTCGGGCACGTGCCCCGAATGAATCGGTCGGGCAGAAACATCTTCTGTTCGGGATCGAACAGCTGCTGAATCTCTCGGGATCGGACGGCGCCCGAGGTCTCCAGTGCGGACCAGATTCGATTGACCAGTTCCTGATTCGTGTCCGAGTGGGTCGAAGAGAACTGGTCGTGGGACAGACCGAAATCGGCGAAGTCACCCTGATGTTCTTCCGACATTTCCTCGATCAGTGCTTCGGGCGTGATGCCGCGCTTCTGCGCATGCAGCATGATCGGCGTGCCGTGGGCATCATCGGCCCAGGCAAACCAGACCTCGTGGCCCCGCGAGCGCTGGAAGCGCGCCCAGATGTCGGTCTGGATGTACTCCAGCATGTGGCCGATATGGATCGAGCCATTGGCATAGGGCAGGGCGGCAGTAATCAGGATGCGTCGCGAATCGGACATGGTGAGCGGAATCAGCTAGTGAATGGTGGTCGCAGAGTCGTCGGATTATCGCACGGTCCTTGTCTTGTTCGTGCACCCGAATCGCTACAATTAGCAGCAGTCAATCAACCGCATTCCGTCCCATGTCCGAAAAGCTGCAATCCGAGCTTCAGTCGCGCCTCAGCGGCCTGATCGATCCGCATACGGGCAGCCTCTTCGGCGACGCCATTCGAATCAGCGTTCGCGAAGACAGGGCGGCCGTGCGCGTGGTCCTGAATTATCCGGCCCTCGGCTGGCATGAGGCGCTGGAGCGACTGATCACGGAGACCCTGTTGCACGACCAGGCGGTCGCAGCCGTCACCGTAGAGATCGAAACGGAGCTGTTGCCACACGCCGTTCAGGACGGTCTTAGTCCCCTGGATGGCGTGGCCAATGTGATTGCCGTGGCCTCCGGCAAGGGTGGCGTCGGCAAATCCACGGTGGCGGCCAATCTGGCGCTGGCGCTGCAGGCCGAAGGCGCGCGGGTCGGCGTCCTGGATGCGGATATCTACGGACCCAGCGTGCCGCGCATGCTGGGGCTGTCTGGAAAACCCAAGACCACGCCCGAGCGCCGCATCCTGCCTTTCGAAGCGCACGGCCTGCAGGCCATTTCCATCGGCGTGCTGGTCGAAGTCGATCAGGCGATGGTCTGGCGCGGACCCATGGCGACCCAGGCGCTGCAGCAGATGGTCTCGGAGACCCTGTGGGACGGACTGGACTATCTGATCATCGATCTGCCGCCCGGCACGGGCGATATTCAGCTCACGCTGGCGCAACGCATTCCCGTGGCCGCGGCGGTCACGGTAACAACGCCGCAGGACGTCGCGGTGGATGATGTCCGCCGCTCGGTTGCGATGTTTGCCAAGGTCCGTGTGCCGGTGCTGGGCGTGATCGAAAACATGAGCACGCACGTGTGTTCGAACTGCGGACATGAAGAAGCGATCTTCGGACAGGGCGGCGGCCAGCGCATCGCTGACGAAGCCGGCCTGGCCCTGTTGGGTGAGATTCCGCTGGAGGCGGGGCTGGGTCGGTCGACGGATGAAGGGAAGCCGATTGTTGCGGCGGATCCGGACTGTCGGGCCTCGCTGAGATTCAGGGAGATCGCGCGCCGCGTTGCCGGTCGGCTTTCGCTTCAGGCCCGGAATCAGACCATCCGCATGCCGAAGATCAAAATCGTAGAGTGATTCAGTCTGTTGCTGGAGGTCTGGGTCCGTTGCGCTTGGTTGCGGCGGTGCCGATTGGCTAGAATGCCGAGTCGATAACTCCTTTCATCTCTGAACCAAGGAAGCAAGCCTTTGAGCATCAAGTCGGACCGCTGGATTCGTCAAATGGCCGAAGAACACGGCATGATCGACCCCTTCGAGCCCGGCCAGATCCGGTCAGCCGAAGATGGTCGCAAGCTGGTCTCCTACGGCACGTCGAGCTATGGCTACGACGGGCGCTGTGCCAGCGAGTTCAAGATCTTCACCAACATCAATTCGGCGGTGGTCGATCCGAAGCATTTCGACGAATCCAGCTTCGTCGACTATGAGGGCGATACGTGCATCATTCCACCCAACTCCTTCGCCCTGGCCAGGACCGTCGAGTACTTCCGCATCCCGCGCAACGTGTTGACGATCTGTCTGGGCAAATCCACCTATGCGCGATGCGGCATCATCGTCAACGTGACGCCGCTTGAGCCCGAGTGGGAAGGGCACGTGACGCTGGAATTTTCGAACACAACGCCGTTGCCAGCGCGCATCTATGCCAATGAAGGGGTCGCTCAGTTCCTGTTCCTGGAATCGGATCAGGCCTGCGAGACGTCCTATCGGGATCGTGCAGGCAAGTATCAAGGTCAGCGGGGAGTCACGCTGCCAAAGGCTTGATGGTCAGAGGCCGATCGGCGGTTGCTGGATGACATCCAGCGTGACGGGATAGATCTGGCGACCGCGCAGCACTTCGAATTCGATCTGAGTGCCGGGTTCGAGCTGGGAAATTCTCAGGGTGAGCCCACGCGCGCTATCGATGTTTTCGCCGTTGGCGCTGACCAGGACATCACCAGGTCGGATGCCTGAGAGCCAGGCCGGACTGTCCTGAGCGACCTGCGAGACGCGCGCGCCCGACAACAGCCGATCGCCGATCTGCAGCGCCAGCGACAGGTCCATCAGTTCGACCCCGACCCAACCTCGACGAACCTGACCATACTCGACGATCTGCAGCATGATCTGGCGCGCCAGTGGCGCCGGGATCGCAAAGCCGATGCCCTGGGCGCCGACAGATTGATTCAAGGAGGCCGAATTGATCCCGACCACTTCGCCGGCCGGGTTGATCAAGGCGCCGCCGCTGTTACCTGCATTGATAGCCGCGTCGGTCTGGATGAAATCTTCGAAGGTCGTCAGGTTGAGCTGGCCCCGCCCCATCGCGCTGACGATGCCCATGGTAACCGTATGGCTCAGGCCGAAGGCATTGCCGATGGCAAGGACGACATCGCCGGTGCGCAGGGTGTTTTCGGCGGTCAGCCGGGCGGTGGGCAGGTCGTCGAGCTCGATCCGCAGAACGGCCAGATCAGTGCCGGGGTCGCTGCCCACCACGCTGGCTTCGGCGATGCGGCCATCGAACAAGGCCACCACGATATCGTCAACCTCTGAAATCACGTGACGGGTCGTGAGGATCAGGCCGTCTTCGGAGACGATCACGCCAGAACCCAGGCCGCGTTGCGGTCGGGTGACCGTGCGGTTCTGCCACATCTGCCGGTATACGGGATTGGTCAGGTTCTGAAACAGCGGTTCGGTGACCAAAGTTCGCGTGTAGATGCTGACCACAGACGGTGCGGTGGCATTGACGGCCGCAGCGTAGCTGTCCGGTGTCGGAGCGGCCTCAGGCGGGTTCAGGGCAGGCAGGAAATCGGGCCTGAAGAACACGACGATGAACGCGATGGCCAGGCCTACCACGATGCTCTGTGCCACGAATTGAAACCACTTGAACAAGACCGAATTGCCCCATTGACAGGAATTTGCGCGGGGGCCACTAGAATCTGACCCCGCTGAGCTGGCTGCGAGGTGAAATTTCGCGGATGGCCGCGGAAATTTGGCCAGTATAATTGTGATTAACCTTAATTTTTCGCTAAAATAGTGGATTGGATTCTTTCGGGTCGTAGATCGAGCAAACAGGACGCTCGGCTGCGGGCCTGAACGAACGTGCTGGTACCGCCATCGGTCGAATGGAGAGCGATCGTTGCGGGAATCTCGTTCATATGTAGGAAGTGTCTTCCGGAGTAGTTCATGTCGAAAACCCCAATTTCTGAATCGATTCAGCCGCAGACTGACTTTGGTCGTCGCAATCTGCTGCTGGGCGTCACTGGCGTGGTTGGCGCCGCCGGCGCAGGCTTCGTTGCCTGGCCTTTCGCTGCGTCCTGGGTGCCGAGCGCCAAGGCTCGCACCGTGGGTGCGCCGGTGGAAGTGTCGATCGCCGACCTGCAGCCGGGTCAGATGGCGCGCGTCCAGTGGCGCGGTCAGGCGATCGGCATCATGCGCCGCACTGATCGCATGGTCGAAGATCTCGATCGCCTGGCTGATCGCCTCGCCGACCCAGAGTCGTCGGAAG
>JBCDLQ010000275.1:0-4328 GCA_039414335.1 Pseudomonadota bacterium
CGTTAGTCACTATCACGCCCAGCACTGACCCCACTAAGAGGACGTGACGTTTAGAAAATAGTTGCTCGTTCGAGCCTTGTAATATAAAAATCCTATTGAATTTTTCGATTTCTTATCGAATTTAGAGTGAGAGTCCGCAATGAACCCGCCAATGAGCTCATTTCTGAGGTTTGGTAACTTCGAGCTGGATATCCGCAAAGAGACGTTGAGTCTTGAAGGTGAGATGTTAGTCCTTAGACCTAAATCCATGGCGGTTTTGATTTACCTGATTCAAAACGCGGGCCAATTGGTCTTGAAAAGAACCTTGATGGAGGCTGTGTGGGGACCGGCGGAAGTCAGCGATGCCGCGTTGAATCAGTGCATCATGGAAATCAGGCGAGTGCTTGGCGACAATCAGCGAACGCTAATTCGGACATTGCCCAGGCGGGGTTTTGTCTTCGATGCGAACATCGATACCGCTCTGAAGACTGATGCCAAGAAAAGCAACATCGAATACGAAAGGGAATTCGATTCGGTTTCAAATAGAAAGCTACAACAGTTTGCTATCCCTTTCATGCTGTCCTTATGTGCTCTCTTGATCGTCGTAGGATTGGGTCGATGGACGTCAGAATCAGGATTGACTGATGACGCTCAAGGCGTCTTAGTCTTACCGTTTGAAATTATTCCTTTGGAAGCCGGCCGGGCTGACTTGGGTATCAGTATCTCAAACGAAATTCGCCTAGTGCTAACCAAACATACTGAGATGCGAGTCTTTGGATTTGACCGATCTAATTCTCCACGGACTTTTGACGCCAGCGAAGCTGTGGAAGAGCAGTCGCTGGACATTCTGGTCGATGGCATCGTGCAAACCGTAGAGGATGGATATCGAGTTTCTGTTTTCCTCAAAGATGCTATGACTGGTGAAGAGACTTGGGCAGAATCCTGGTTGGTAACCGATGAAGGGATCACTGAAAGTCAACATACTATTGCTTTACAGGTAGCGTCTGAGCTACGTGCGCTTGAATTAGGCGCAGAACAAGATCGAGATACTCTGACAGCATGGGAACTCTATCATCGGGGCCATTTTTTGTACGATCGAAGAGGCGCCGGAGACTTGATTTCTGCTCAGAGTCTGTTTGAGGAAGCCATTGAGTTATCACCTCATAATGAAAGGTATTTGACCGCGTTGATCGCAACGCGAAACATATTGATCCAGCATGAGGAACTTGCTGCATTCACCGAGCATCCAAGCTTCCCAAGCACGAGGGACCTGGTCAATCGAGCACTGGGGTCAGAAGCCGTCTCTACAGAAACGCTCATCCGAGCATCTGATCATTTCCGCCTTTCAGGTGACTACGATCAAGCCCACAAGCTTTGGTTAGAAGCACTATCGCGTGGAACCCAAGATGCGCTCATTGCTTCCCGGCTGACTTCCATGAGCCTGCTTTCGCAAGATAAGGAGGAGGTTTTGCAATTCAGTCAAATTGCAGCGGACTCAGAATTGCTGACGCCAACTTCTCTTGCTAACCATGCGGTCATGCTGCTGAATATCGGTCTGTTAGACGAGGCTCAGCAAACGCTTCGAAAAGTGGAACTTTTGGGAGATGCTGGCCGTAACGTGGCCAGTGTGGTTAAAGCAGAAATTGCTCTTGTCAATGGAGATTACGAGGAAGCATTGGAGCTTTCCTATCAAATGCCGGAAAGCCCTCATCGGGGGAGGATCCGGGAGTTGGCTGAGACAGGAATTGGAGGTTCGGCATCCTTCGAAGTCTATGGTCTGCCGGCGTTTGAAGTCCTGCACGCTGAGCAGTTGGCGATACTGGGTCGAACGGATGAGGCAATTGCTATGATCGATCAGTTGATTGAGACATCGACCTGGCAATATGCAACGCTCGTAGAGATCGCATCATCACCAATATTGGCCGGCATTAGGGCTGAACCCGCCTTGATTGAGTTAATGCGCACACCTTGCTCACCGGCAACCTATCTGGGACCAAGTTGTCGGCCTGTTACTTTTTTGGAAAACTAGAGTTTCAGGAAAACACGAATCTGATCCTGATCGAATCAGAAGACGGTCTGCAATACAGCGCTGATCCGTTGATCAGCGCCGCCGTGCCCACAGCAATGAGATCCGCCTATGAGGCCAACCCGAAGCGTTGATTCAGTCGCGAGACCGAACGATCCTTCAGTAAGTCATCTTCAACCAGCCTTGTGACGGACCCTGGCTGAACGCCGAAGTTGACGTAGGCCAATGCCTCCTGCGGCATATCAAGCCACCAGGCGATGACAAACGTCGCAGCGGAAGCATGGGTCGATATCACGCTGTTGGTGCCCAGATCCGCCTCATCGAGGTAGTGGTAGATTCGCTCCGCCAGTTCTTTGCGCGTCTCAGCATCGTCGACGATCCCCTTCTCGAGCGGATGATCTTCGCGGAAACCGAAACCCATCTCCCGAAGATCGGTTGTGAACACCAGTGAGCCGCCGCAGATCGACTGCACAATCTCGGCAGTCTCACGAGCGCCTCCCAAGTCCGAGGCGTGAATCGAGCTCAACGAAAGCGTCGACATGGCGACGTGTTGAGCCATGGAAGTTGCAACTACTCGGCCTGCAAAGGTCAGCGCATTCTCAGACCATCCGTGGGCTTCTTGATCGACGGAATCAGTGGATTCAGGACGCACGAGCACGAAAAGCGTTCGCTTGGGCATGTGGGAAACCCCAAATTTGTAAAGAATGGATTGATCATTCAATTCACTCTCGGACGCTCTCCCAACAACCTTGCAGGCAAAAACACCAGTCCCCGCAAGAACGCAAAAACTCCCTCAAAAGCAATGCCCACCAAACGAAATGGCAGGCTGATCAACCAGACCAAAGGCCAGAGGATCAGGACGAGCAAAGCCAGCGGCCAGGCCAGCACAAACAGGATGCACCAGCCGACCAGCAGGGCCAGCGTCTTCATGAAGCGGCTTGCAATGCAGCCAGGGCTTCAGCCTCACGCTCGGCGCTGATGCCGGAGCGAACCTGGGCCTGACGTTCGTCGGGCTGCTCGCGGAACCATTCCAGCGTGGCGGACACCGTGTCGGCAAAAGGCCTAAAGGTCATGCCTGCCTCGATGGCCCTGGCATTGGAGCGCGAGCTGAAGCCCGCGTACTCACCCTGGCTGGGCAGCCAGACGGGCATATCGGACCAGGGGTTCAGGCCCTGCTCAGCCAGGAACTCGGCCGGCGCCCAGTTCAGATCGGCGGCGACGCCGGTCACAGCGCGGATGCCGTGCAACATCGATTCGAAAGTGAAGCGATAGTCGGGACCGCAGGCGTTGAAAGCACCACCCACCTGAGCTTCGGCCATACGGATCGTGAATTCCGCCAGGTCGCGCGCATCGATGATCTGCACCGGATCATTGCCGTCGCCGGGCGCCAGCACCTGCCCACCGCGCGCCATGCGCAGGGGCCAGTAGGAGAAGCGGTCGGTCTGATCGCCCGGGCCAACGATCAACGTTGGCCGGATGATCGTGTTCTGCTCTGGGAACCAGCGCTCAACCTCGCGCTCCGACTCGGCCTTCAGCGGCCCATAGAGCGCCATATTGGCGCGCAGAGATTGCATGGTCTCGGCCATGGCGTCCTCGCCCGTGTAGGGCAGCGTGGCCGCACTCTCGTCAGCGCCGGCCTCGGAATTATCCGCATAGACCGACAGCGTCGAAGTAAACAGGAAATGATCGACGTTGCCTTGAAGCACTTCACCCGCATCGCGGATCCAGACCGGGACTGAAGTCGGGTTGTCGATACACACATCCCACTGGCGATCCTTGAGCGCATCAAGATTGCCCTCATTGCGATCCCCGACCAATTGTTCGACCGGGCCCGGCCAGTCCAGCTGGCGAGTCCCGCGGGTGAAGATCGTCACCCGATGCCCGCGTGCCAGCGCATAGCGCACCTGGAATGGCCCGGTGAAGCCGGTCCCGCCCAGAATCAGGATATTCAGCGGCCGATCAGCCTTCGGAATCCCGCCATGACCATCGGCCATCACGCGCGTGGCCATACTGGACAGCGCTACCGCGCCCAACCCCAGACCACTCAGCTTCAGCATGTCTCGACGTGTCTGACCCATCGTGCACTCCAAATCAATGAGAACAATGCGCCCCAATTTGCCACGCCCCTCCGCCCAGAGTAAATGGGACCAATGGCATAGCACCCCGCATTGAGCACAAATTGACAAGTGCCGGCCCTTACACAGTCCCTGCACCCCGGGGCCTGAACCGGGGTCCAGTGACTGACCGCCGCGGGTCACCCCGGACTTGATCCGGGGCCTAGTGACTCTTCACTTGTCGTCACCCCGGGCCTGACCCGGGGCCC
>JBCDLQ010000276.1:0-4324 GCA_039414335.1 Pseudomonadota bacterium
ACGCTGACCTATGTGCCCAATTATTTCGACATCCTGCCGATGTATCTGGTCATCCTGATGATGATGCCGCTGGTCATGGCCTTGTCGCGGGTGTCCCCCTATGCGGTGTTTGCTGCCATTGCGCTGGTCTGGTTGTTCGCATCACCCGAGTAGTTGGCGCTGATGGTCTTTGGCCCAACAACCGTAGACGTCAGCACACAGCTCGTCTGCGGCAGGGTAATCAGACAGCTGGTGCCCGCACCGTCGTTCACGTCCACCGTGCCCGTGGGATTGAAGCCGCTGACGGTCACATTCACCGTGTAGGCAACGCCCACGGTCTGCTGACCAGACGGCACCAGAGAGGTGATGCTTGTGGTTGAGGCGGCCGGATCAATGTCGTAGGGCGCCGTATCGGAACTGCTCGCGTTGTTGACATCACCGGCATAGCTCGCCGTGATCGTCACCGGACCGGCCTGCAGCGAGGTCAGGTCGCAGCGATCGTCCGAGGGCCAGTTAAAGCTACAGCTGGCACCCTGGCCATCATCGATCGTCACCAGGCCCGTCGGCGTATCGCCGGTCACGTTGACTTGAACTTCGTAGGACAGACCGACGGTCTGAGATCCGGCCGGCGTGATCGAAACGATGCTCGTTATCGACGCTGATTCGGTGACGTTGAATGATGCGCTATCCACCTGGGGCAGACTGCTCAAGCTGTCTTCAGCTCGAAGCGCATAGCCGACTCCAGCCTGATCGATGGCCAGTCCCGTGAAGGTCGCCAGGCCGCCGACAACGGTCATCGGACTGTAATTGAGCAGATTAGCGCCGAACGGCCCCAGCAGCGCCAGCGTGACCACCGTACTGTTGTCGGTGGTCACCAGATTCCCAAACGCATCGCGGACGCTGACCACCACCGCCGGCGTGATCGCCGTATTGACCAGGGTCGACGTGGGTTCGACATCGAACTGCAGCGTTGCTGCGGGTCCGGGCCCAATCAGGAAAGTCGTACTCGTATCGCCGGACAGGCCCGCAGCGCTGGCCTGCAGCTGATAATCCGACCCGACCAGATCGACGCTCAAACCGGGAAAATCTGCCACACCGTTGGTCACGGTCTGCGTAGTCAGACCACTCAGATTGGCCGCGGGGTTTCCGCCAATCAGGGCCAGGCTGATGCTTGTGCTGTTATCAGAGAGCACGGGATTACCGAAGGCATCCAGCACCTGCAGCTGAGGCGTCGTACTGAGAGCTTGCCCCGCGACTCCCGTCGCTGGCGGTTGGATCACGAAGCTGATGCCCGCTGGCGCGCCGGCCACGATCAGATAGGGCGCCGTGTCGCTGTCGCCCGTGTTGTTGCTATCGCCCGGATAGGTGGCCGTGATGGTTTTGGGACCGACGCTCGTCGAGGCCAGGTCGCAACTGGTCGCCGGCAGGACGATCGGGCAGCTAGCGCCCGCGCCATCGTCCACGGTGATCACGCCCGTGGGATTGAATCCTCCGCTGACGCTCACGTTGACCGTATAGGCCGTATTGACCGACTGCTGTCCGGCCGGACTGATCGAATCGATGCTGACCGTGGTCGAGGCCTGGGTGATCGTGTAGGCCTGGATGTCGTTGCTCGAACCGTTGTTCGCATCGCCGGGATAGTTGGCCGTCAAGGTGCGTGGGCCGGCCGTGGTCGAAGTCAGATCACAGCTGGTCGCCGGCAGGATGATGTCGCAGCTGGCGCCGCTGCCGTCGGTAACGGTGACCGTACCAGTCGGATTGAACCCGGTGACCTGAACTGTGACCGTGTAGGGCTGGCCAACTACCTGCGATCCGGCGGGATTGACGCTGAGAAACGTCGTACCGGAACCCGCACTGGTGATGTCAAAGGGCGTGCTGGCCGGGCCACCAAGGCCACCCGGTGCGCCGGAGGGCGTCAGCAGATAGGCCGTACCGACCTGATCCACGCTCAAGCCCGGGAAGGTGGCGATACCGCCCGCCACCGTTGACGGTCCGCCGCCCGACAGGAGCGCGCCCGGCGTGCCGCCGGAAAGTGCCAGACTGACGGCCGTGGTGTTGTCGGTGGTCACCGTGAATCCGAAGGCATCGAGCACGCGAACCAGGACCGGCGGTGCAATGGCCTGCCCCACCACGGCGTCGGAGGGCTGGGCGATGATCTCCAGCGAAGCCGGAGCGCCAGGCAGCACGTTGAATGCCGTACTGGTATCGGTGGTCAATGTGGCGAGACTGTCGGATGCGATCAGCGTGAAGCCGTTGCCGACCTGATTGATGGACAGATTGGCGAAGCTCGCCTGACCGCCGCTGACTGTTGCAGACACGATGCCGCCCAGGCTGGCCGAGCCACTGGGATCATTGTCGATCGCGAGCTGAATGATCGTTCCATTGTCCAGCGCCACCAGCGCGCCCGAGCTGTCCTGTACTTCCACGACCACGGCGGGCGCGATGGACTGGTTGACGACGACGTCGCTGGGCTGGATGACAAAAGCCAGCTGAGCTGGTATCTGCGTCGAACCCTGAATCGCCGCCGTTCCGCTTCCGATCGTGGTCTGAACTTCCAGCTGGCCGTTGAACAGGCCATCGGTGACTGAATCGAACTCGATCGTGATCGTGCACGAATCACCGTCGTTCAGGGTGGTGCCGTTGCAGTTCTGAGACAGGATGCTGAACTGGGTTGCACCCGAGAGCGCGAGATTCGTGATGTCGAAGCTGGTGCCCGGATCACCCGTATTGCTGACGGTAAAGACATCGGTAACCGGCAGGCCACCGGGCGCCACCAGGCCGAAATCCATCGGGTCCGGCACGATCGTCAGCTGCGCCTGCGGTCCGGGCGTACCCTCGCCCGTAAGGACCACCGTATCGTTGATCACGGCACCCGCATCGCTGCTCACGACCAGATTGGTCGTCAGGGGGCCGACCGCTTGCGGATCAAAGACGACCAGCTGGGTGCAGCTTTCGCCCTGACTGAGCACGAACGGCACCGCAGCACAGGTGCCACCGCCGACCAGAGTGAAATGGGTGTCATCATCCAGCGCAATGCTGCTGACGGTGAACGAAGTGCCGGGATCGCCGACATGAGAAATCGTGACCGTCTCTGGCGGGCTAACCCCGCGATCGTCGGCCCAGACGCCATTGCCCCCCAACGCCATGAGGCTCATCAGCACAGTGAATCGCAACCCCAAGGTAAGAATCTTCATCCGTCCCGTCTCCCTGAACGATTAAGACGTTTGTTGTTGTGTTGCCGCACGCGCGGCACGGGCGACAGCGCCTGTCACGGCGGCTGGCTGCTCGCAAGCCTGACTCATGCGGATGACGAGCGCAAGCTTCGAATGACCTCGGCGTGGTCCGGTGCGCCGAATATGGCTGACCCGGCGACCAGCGTGTCAGCCCCGGCGGCACGGATGGATTCCGCGTTCCCGGGCTTGACGCCGCCGTCGATCTCCAGGCGAATCGGCAGGCCGCTGTCATCAATGCGACGCCGGGCTTCCCGCAGCTTCTCCAGAGCCGAAGGAATGAAGGCCTGTCCGCCGAAGCCCGGGTTGACCGACATGATCAGGATCAGATCGATCTTGTCCATGACCCAATCCAGCACATCGAGGGGCGTGGCCGGATTGAACACGATGCCGGCCTTGCAGCCACTCTCCCTGATCAGCGCCAGCGTGCGATCCAGATGCTCGGTGGATTCGGGGTGGACGCTGATCACGCTGGCGCCCGCTTCGGCAAAATCGGGAATGATCCGATCTACCGGTTTGACCATCAGGTGCACGTCGATCGGTGCAGTGATGCCGTAGTCACGCAGCGCCTTGCAGACCATGGGGCCAATCGTGAGATTCGGGACATAGTGATTGTCCATCACGTCGAAATGCACCCAGTCGGCGCCCGCATCCAGTACCGCCTGGGTATCTTCACCCAGACGCGCGAAATCGGCGGACAGTATCGAGGGGGCAATGACCGTGTCTTGCATCATGGTTGGCGTCTCCGAAGACGTATAATTCGCGCAATTCTCAGATTGTAACGGTAGAGACCGCCGTGGCCGAATCCGATTACCCCCGCCCGCCGCTGGAGCTGATCCACCAAGGCAAGGTTCGTGACATCTACGCTGTAGACAACGAACGACTGCTGATCGTGGCGTCCGATCGACTGTCGGCCTTCGACGTGGCCCTGCCGGACCCGATTCCCGGCAAGGGAGAAATCCTGACCCGCATCTCGCGCTTCTGGTTCGATCGCTTCACGGATCAGATCGGTCACCACCTGCTCGACGGCGACCTGGCAGACATCGTCGGCGACGCCGATCTGGCCGCCGCGCTGCGTCCGCGCAGCATGCTCGTCAAGCGTCTGAAGCCCCTGC
>JBCDLQ010000277.1:0-4320 GCA_039414335.1 Pseudomonadota bacterium
CCCTGGGGCGGAACGGAAGCCATCGTGCCTTCGATCAATTTCAGAAGCGCCTGCTGAACGCCCTCACCGGACACATCACGGGTGATCGAGGGGTTTTCGGCCTTGCGTGAAATCTTGTCGATTTCATCGATGTAGACGATACCGCTCTGCGCCTTGTCGACATCGTAGTCGCACTTCTGGAGCAGCTTCTGGATGATGTTCTCGACGTCCTCGCCCACGTAGCCCGCTTCGGTCAGCGTGGTCGCGTCGGCGATCGTGAACGGCACGTTCAGCATGCGTGCCAGCGTTTCTGCCAGCAGCGTCTTGCCTGAGCCAGTCGGGCCGATCAACAGGATATTGGATTTGGAGAGCTCGACGTCGTCGCGATGCTTGTGCGACTCGAGACGCTTGTAGTGGTTGTAGACCGCGACCGACAGGACTTTCTTCGCTTCCTGCTGCCCGATCACATAGTTGTCGAGGAACGCGTGGATTTCGCGCGGCGTCGGCAGCTGTTCGCGCTCCGCCAGGCTGGACTCTTCCAGCTCCTCGCGGATAATGTCATTACAGAGTTCGACGCACTCGTCGCAGATATAGACACTGGGTCCAGCGATGAGCTTACGGACTTCATGCTGACTCTTGCCGCAAAAGGAGCAGTAGAGGATCTTGCCGTCGCTGTTCGACTCACTCATGGGCGTTGCTGCGTACCAAATATTCCAGAACTTGCCGGGCAGTGTAACCGAATCGAGCGGAGCTTATGTGGACGCTCTGGCCAACAGCACTTCATCGACCAACCCGTAGTCCTTGGCCTCGTCAGCCGACATGAACTTGTCGCGATCCGTATCCGCTTCAATGGTCTCCAGCGGCTGGCCCGTGTGGTGCTGAAGAATGCGGTTCAAAGAATCTCGCATCTTCAGAATTTCCTTGGCGTGGATGTCGATATCCGAGGCCTGGCCCTGGAAGCCACCCAGAGGCTGGTGAATCATGACGCGCGAGTGCGGCAGTGAATAACGCTTGCCGTGCGCGCCGGCCGTCAGCAGAAGGGCGCCCATGCTGGCCGCCTGGCCCACACACATGGTCGACACGTCCGGCTTGACGAACTGCATCGTGTCGTAGATCGCCATGCCGGCGGTCACTGAACCACCGGGCGAATTGATGTAGATGTTGATGTCCTTGTCGGGATTCTCCGACTCCAGGAACAGCAGCTGAGCCACAACGAGATTGGCCATGTAATCTTCGATCGGCCCGACAATGAAAATCACGCGCTCCTTGAGCAGACGTGAGTAGATGTCGTAAGCGCGTTCTCCGCGAGCAGACTGCTCGACGACCATCGGAACCAGATTCAGGGCCTGTTCGTTCATTCTTGCTCCAGTGCTTCCTTGAAGGACATGATCTTGGAGGATACCTTGGCGCGGTCAAGGATCGTGTCGACGACCTGCTCTTCCAGCGCCAGATTTTCCAGCTGGTCCATCAGTCGCTCGTCAGAGCGATAGATTTCAATGATCTGGGCCGGGTTCTCGTAGGTTTCGGCCACTTCGTTCAGCTTGGCATCCACCCGTTTCGGATCAATGCTGATCTCGTTCTGACGGGCAAATTCTCCGAACAGCAGCCCGAGGCGCAGGCGCTTTTCGGCCGGCTCGCTGAACATGTCCGGTGACAGCTGAGCGCCCTGCCCACCCATCTGCTGTTGCATCTGGGCAGCCATCTGCGCGGCTTCCTGCTGGATGCTGGAAGCGGGCAGCGGAATGTCGCCAAATTCCTTCAGCAGACCATCGGTCACGGACTGCTTGAGGCGGTTGGTCACCGCAGCTCGCAGCTCGCGTTCCAGGTTGCGACGAATGTCGTCGCGCAGCTTGTCCACACCCTCTTCGACGCCGAAGTCCTTGGCAAAGGAATCGTCGACCTCAGGCAGCGTTGAATCTTCCACGGAGACGACTTCCAGCTCGACCTGCGCGGTCTTGCCGGCCAGCATCGAGTGCTGATAGGACTCGGGAAATGCCAGCTCCATCTCTTTCTTGTCGCCAGCTGACACATCCGTCAGCGCTTCTTCCAGCGCCGGAAAGCTTTCCAGCTTGCCGAGCGTCGGCATGATTTCATGGCGGCCCGTATCCGGCACTATCTCGCCGTCCACATCGGCAATGTAGGACGCCTTGACCCGGTCACCGACCTGAGAAGCACGATCGGCATCAGACCACTCGCGCTTCTGCTCACGCAAGGTTTCGAGCATGTCATCCACATCTGAATCGGCGACTTCGGCTTCCGGCTTGGTGATCTCGAGGCCATCGACCTTGATCTCGGGCAGGTCCGGGAAGACCTCCAGGTCAGCAATGAACTGGAACTGACCGTCAGCTTCCGGCTGCGGCTCCAGGCGGGTAACGCCAGCAACGCGCATTTCCTGTTCACCGATCGCATCCTGCAGGCGGCTCTGCATGAGCTGTTGCAGCACTTCGTCGCGCACCTGCTGGCCATAGCGCTGACGAATGACGTTCATCGGCACCTTGCCGGGGCGGAAGCCTTTGAGACGAACTTCGCGGCGGAGTTGATTCAGGCGACCGTCAATCTGCGAATCGATTTCGTCGGACGGAAGCTGGACGGTCATGCGGCGCTCGAGATCGCCGGTGTTTTCCACGGATACCTGCATGGTTAAGTCTGTTCTTGGTAGGTGTTGAAAGTCTGGGTGGATGTGGTCGACGTCGTTTTGAATTGCGTCGACCGCCTGTTCTGGTGGGCCGTCAGGGACTCGAACCCCGAACCTACTGATTAAGAGTCAGCTGCTCTACCATTGAGCTAACGGCCCGAAAAATGGGGTGAGCGACGGGGTTTGAACCCGCGACCTCCGGAGCCACAATCCAGTGCTCTACCAACTGAGCTACGCCCACCATCAGCAATTTGTTTTTCGTTCGGCACACATTCGCGCCAACACGACCGTGCATTGTAGCGCATTATTCGAACATCAGCGATATTGGAATTGGAAAAAATTCGATGGAATCCTCCAGAGCGCTTCACAACCGAGCATCAGTTCAACTGATAGTCGATTTCGAAGCTGATGATGCGAAGATTGAAGGTCTCGGAGACCCAATTGGGGTTCAAACCCATGACGAAGTAGGTCTGCGTTTGATTGTTAATCGTGACTGAGGAATCGAGAACGGTGATTTCCCTTCTGAAACTCTCTACTCCACTCGTAGAGACGTCACCAATAAAGTTGAATCCCCCATCAAAAAATTCTGTCGCGAACACCAGACGAAGGTTCTCTGTCGACGAATTGTCCACATAACGAGCGCGCACTTGAGTCACCACCGCCCCATCGGGTAATTCGACAGGCGCCACCAGACCCACAAACACCCCCGAACCGCCGGTGATGTGCGTACCTCCATTGCCCAGCGTCTTCTGGTACTCGGTGCTCGACTCTCTTGGAGTAAAGGCGGCCGGACCAATCGACAGTGTCTGGATAATGCCCTGCCCCGGACCATCAGGAGCACACTGTAAGGACCCGTCCTCATTGACTGCGGTCACAAAACTGCCCGCAACGCAGACGCCATCAACTCTCCGCTGGACTGCAGCTGAATCAATCTCTGCCGCTCCGACAGCACCATCGATCAGCTCAACTCCACCAATCGAATCGGCCCCTACGGTCTCTGCATACAGCGCGTAGGGTGCGGCCGTGAGCTTCTGACGGGGAAGCAATTCGGTGAAGCCACCGGTTGAGTCTCCGTTTCTGGCACCCAGCTCAACCCAGATTTGCTGACCGTCGAAAACGCTCGTCCCGAAATCCAGCTCAACGGAAAACAAGCCCCGGCTCACCACGACGTCTTCAAGAATGATCGTTGTACCCACTTGGCTATTACCCGACTGCGCATCAAAAAGCTCAAACCGCAGGTCAAATAGACCTTGCGCAGGCTGGTCGGCAACCAATAGTTCTCCCTGGTAAGTAAATGCCGATTCCAAAGACGTAGCAGTCAGCGGCTGGGAAAACGCTGAGCAGATCACCATGAGGAAAAGCGAGTAAAAACTTGTTTTCATCCCAACGCTCCCATTTCAAGCTCGAAAAATCTCAACAAGCAAGTCCCATTGCCGCCAATCGAAGGGACTACCAGATTCCGTCATGCCAGGACCCCGATCAGCTTAGCAGGTACTGCCCAATGATCAATGCGTCCAGGACAAGCATACCGAGCGATGGAAGGGCCCTGGGGAAATGGTCCGACGATCGAAAGTCGGGGTATCCAGGCAGGAAATACCAATCCAGAAGTCGACCAGAATCTCTGATCGGACTTCCATGACATGAAAGGAAGAGAGAAAGGAAGTTGCCTAAAGGGGAAGTCCAACTGGCGCGCCCGGCAGGACTCG
>JBCDLQ010000278.1:0-4316 GCA_039414335.1 Pseudomonadota bacterium
ATGCCAATGACTTTGCCGGAATCCTCTGGGATCAACTCGCCTTTGATGATGCTCTTGGCGAAGTGCTGAAATTTGCCCATGAACGTGATGATACCCTCGTTATTGTCACGACAGATCACGGCAATTCAAATCCCGGACTTAATGGCTTTGGCTACGGCTATTCCGAGAGTACTCATTATTTTAAAAAAGTAAAAAACGTGAAAAACGCAGACCGTTGACCTCACGATCAACGGGGATGAGCTCGTCGAGAACGATGAAACCATCACCCTAACACTGGGAATGCCCTCCAACGGTTTACTGACGCTATCGGACGACACGGCAACAGCCACGATTCTGGGTGACGATACGGCCGTGCTCGTGATTGACGATGAAGAAAGTCAGGAGGACGATGGCGACCTGTTGTTCCGGGTCGAGCTTCAAGGCGACGTTGATCAATCCTTTACCGTGGACTTCGCCACCGCCGACGGGACGGCTGTCAGCAGCGGCAGCGCCGTTGACTTCACCAGTCAAAGTGGAACGCTGAGCTTCTCAGGATCAGACAATGAGGTTCAGACCATTCTGATCGAAACCTTTGATGACGACATCGTGGAAGGGGATGAAAGCTACTCGATCAACCTGAGCAATGTATCGAACGCCAATGTGATTTTGCAGAACGAATCAGCGACCGGCACGATTCAGAATGAAGATAGCGCCACGATTGCAATTGCGAGCGCCGGCGGATTGGAAGGAGACGCCTCGGGGTCGATTTCACTCGAGGTGACTTTGGATGGTGAAGTTCAGGACGGCTTCTCAGTCAATTTCGCCACCGCGGACGGTGAGGCGGTAGCCGGCCAGGATTTCTCCGCCGCCGCAGGCACCCTGATGTTTGCTGGCGCCGATGGCGAAGTTCAAAACATTGACCTCACCATACTCGGCGACACAGTGGTTGAAACTGACGAAGCGTTCTTTGTGAATCTCAGCGCTACGAGCAATGGCAACGTCACGGCCACCGGGGCACAGGCCAGCATCACCTTGGCCAATGACGATAATGCGCAAATTTCGATTAGCGACGCGACGGTCGCGGAAGGCGACAGCGGAACGACTAGCGCCGTTTTCACCCTATCCGTCGATGAAGCGGTTCAAGATGGCTTCTTCGTCACCTTCAACACCGTCGACGGCACGGCCCTTGCTGGAGAAGACTACGAGGCCCAGAGTGGTCAAGTGAACTTCAGCGGCAATCCCGGCGAGACGCAAGAGATCAGCATCACTGTCAATGGGGATGAACAGATTGAAGATGATGAAGACTTCTTCGTCAATCTGCAGTCCACGAGCAACGATGGACCACTGAGCTTTTCTGACAACCAAGGCGTAGGAACAATTATTAACGATGACTTTGCGGCCCGTGACTGCATCTCCGTGACCAGCGGCAACTGGAGTGACGCCGCAACCTGGAGCTGTAACGGCACTTCGGCGGTCCCCGAGTCAATCGATAACGTGACGCTTGACAGCCTGCATGTTGTTGATCTGGACATTGATGCGACGATCGCCAGCCTGTCGAGCAATGGAGACAGTGCCCTGGTCGTCACCGCTGGTGCCAGTGGGCGACAGCTGACCTGCGAAACCGGCACCTGCGACCTGGATCAGGCTGCGGTGACTCTCAATACGGACCTGTTCTTCCGCAGCGCAGAACAAGAGCTGAGCGTAGGCTCTGTCAATGGTTCCTTTGTGCTGACCTTAGTCGGAGAGGATGACTTTCTGCTTCTCGGCAACATCGGAAGCCTTACGCCCTTAGAGCGCGTGATCTTCGTGCGTGACAACCCTTCGGCAACGCCGGTTATTCTGGCAAATGGGTCCATAGTCACGACTGAGCTGCTCAACATCAGCCTCGAGCTTTTCCTGCTGGGTGATCTCACCCTGACCGGACCTAACGTCAGCCTGAGGACAGTCAACACGCCGACAGGCCGCGGTGGCGGAGGCAGTCTTCCGAACTTGACGGTGAATACGCCCGGGTCGCTCAGCCTGGGCGGTGATGTTGGCGCGGTAGGATTTCCGATTGGTAGCCTGACGGTCCTAGGCAATGGCCGCGTCCAGATCGACGGGGGCAACTCTCCGGACCAGATTTTCACCAGCGGTGGTCAAATATTTGAGGCAGAGCTGACCTTTGACACAACAACTCAACTAAACGCGGGCTTTATTGAACTGAGAAACGCCTTCGAAATCGACCAGAACCTGACTTTGAACGTCAGCGGTATCGGCAGTGTGATCAGCGCCGTGCTCAGCGGCGACAATTCGCTGGCTAAGACCGGGTCCGGCGATGTGTTGATCAACTCAGAAAGCCCTTTTATCGGCGCCATTGAGATCAACGAAGGCGGCTGGATCCTTGCCGAAGGGGCCTCAATCGCTGCGGCGAACGTCACGGTCAACGACGGCCTTCTGGGTGGGGACGGCACGATCACTGGATCGGTCAGCGCCGTCGGTGGCCGTGTCGCACCGGGTCAGAGTCCAGGCATCCTGCAAACTGGCGACCTGCTCTTGGATAGTGGAACAACCTTCGACGTGGAGCTGGACGGACTCGGCGCAGCGGGAACGGATTATGACCAGCTTGCCGTCAGCGGCACGGTGAACCTGAACAATGCCGCACTTCTGGTTAGCGGCGCTTTGGTCGCAATCGGCTCCGAAAGCGAGTTAGTCCTGATCGACAACGACGGCGTTGACCCTGTGATCGGTACCTTTGCCGATTTACCGGAAGGGGCACGCGTTGGCTCCAACGGCCTGCTGACTATCAGCTATGCGGGCGGCGACGGCAACGATGTCGTGCTGATCGACACGGAGAACCTGTTCTCAGACCGCTTCGAGGAAGTCGCTTCGGATCGCTAACCCACCTTCACGCCAACAGCCCTGAGGCTAGCACCTCGGGGCTGTCAGCTGGAGGAATTCACTGCTCGAAACGATCAATAAAGACTCCATCCCTGAAGGTCGCCAGATAGGCATCGGCCTGTTCATCGACTTCGTCATCAGCGATGAAGAACACCTGGAATGGGTCCGTCGGATTGGGTAGCACGCGCAGGAACTCTTCATTACCCATGATCAGTGAGGAGTTTCCGATAAAGGCCATGTCGGCCGAAGAGAAATCGGTCAGGTCAACGGCGCGCAGTCTGAACGAGGTGAAAATGATAATGCTGCTTCTGAAGAATTCGATGAAATAGGCGGCATTACGATCTTGCGACAGGGCGAAAGTACCCACCAGACCGGCAAAAAATTCCGCGTCAGAACTCAACTCGCGCGTTTCCTGCCCCAGATAGTCGACATGAAAAAACGAGATCTGTTCATCCACCACAGGGTCGGCAAAGTAGATCACACCAGTTGGCGTGCTAAAGCCCACCACTTCGATTGCGGGATTCACAAAATTTGTGAGGGGAATGAAGCTACTGCCATCAATTGCGATGGAATAAAGGTTTTCAACGTTGCTGCCGCTGCGCACGAGGACACGCTCGACACTGGGTTCGTACTGGAAACGATTGACATCGGCCAGCACGTTGCTGATCACCACAGCGGCAGAACTGCCGTCAACCGGTACGCGGAGCAGTCGGCTGGTAGCGCTGTTGCCTTGAACGGAAGTGAACACCACCTAGCTGTTGTCATTGGAAAAGGCCAGCGTCGGGGAAACCTCGATCATCGGTGGATCCGGGTCGGGCACGACCTGGGTCGCCAGCACGATTGGCGTCGACTGGGAACCATCGGCCGGCGTGGAGTAAAGATGACGCCAACCGTTGATCGCCAGATCGCCCGTAAACAGAATCCATTGCGAGTCGGGGCTAAAGGTAAAGAACCAGGCATCGCCACCGGGCACGACCGGCCCACTGACCTTGGTGCTGCCACCGCCCGTAATGGGCGCAACGTACAGCTCTTCCACATCGTTGGTGTCCTCATCCGCGATGTAGCCTACGCGTGTGCCATCGGGAGACACCTTGAAGGAAAAAGTCGTTCCTCCGTTCACCATAGGGCCGTTGATCTTGACCGCGCCGGCACCGTTGAACAGCACGCTGTAGATTTCTTCTCGACCGTCGGTCTGCTGATCGGCCAGATAGACCACTCGTCCAGCCTGAGGCACGATCTCATGGGTCACGACATCACCGCCCGAAACCATCGGGCCGTTGAGGATCGTCACCACACCGGGCGCATCGATCGATACGATATGCAGCTCAACCTGTCCCGCTACCTGCGAGGCACCCGTATAAGTCAGCTGCTCGGTCTCGGGAATGTAGCGGTAGTTGGTCACGTCTGATCCCGCCGGGATCATCGGTGCACTGAGACGCACGGGCGCTTGCGAACCGTCC
>JBCDLQ010000279.1:0-4309 GCA_039414335.1 Pseudomonadota bacterium
CCGTACTGGCTGATTGCTCGACTCCTGGTCTGCCCGTTTGTCTCGCTGGGTGACTGCATGACTCCGGATTGAGCGACTGACCAGTGCTTGGCTGCTTGGCCCCCTCGCTGCCTGACTGCTTGGGCACCTCCCTGCCCGACCAAGTGACTGTCTCGCTGCCTGTCTGTCGGAGTTGCAGCAGCAGCATCTGCAGCTGCATCCGCAGGAGCGTCGTTCACGAGCAGCAGCAATCGCAACCCAGCGGCGCACGCAACGTCAAGGTCCGCGACACGTCCCTCGAAACGCGCGCGCAGCGCCCGCCCTGGCAAGTGCCTCAGGAGGTCTCGGGCGCGGAGACCTTGGACTGGTTACGTGGGGAGCGCTTTGGCGCCGTCTTCCTAGAGTGCTACGAGCATGTGCCCCTGGTGGGAGCTCGTCAAGGCAGCTTTCCGGCGAGGTTGGGCTGCCCCGACCTTGAAGGTCGCGGTTTTGTAGACAGCGACCAGGAGAGTGCAGGTCTCCCGAGGCGTCAGAGCCCAAACCGGTCCTTCTGTTGGCTTTGGCTTCAATGACCGTTCAAGCCGACGATCATCAGAGCCGTGATGAAATATCTGCAGAGCCCGGTCTGGGCTTGACGGTAAATCACGACGTCAGTCGTCTCACTCGCACGGAAGGCGCGGCCCGTTACATGACAGCGCTTCATGCACACTATTTCGAGCGGGGATTTCGTGTGATCAGCGTGGAACCCTATATCGAAGATGGCGACTTGAAAGGCTTCTTCATCACTTACGTAGGCCGGGACGACGCGAACTGAAGACATCCGTCATCAAGACATGCTGACCCTCTATTCCATGCCTGGGACTTGTGCCTTGGCGGTCCATATTGCCCTGGCCTGGGCGCGCTTGCCCTGTGAGAACCGAATGCTGACAAGGGGAACGAATCATGAGACAAGCTATCTGTCGGTCAATCCGCTCGGCTCCGTACCGGCCATCGTATTGGAAGACAACTCGGTGCTCACGGAGGCGTCGGCGATTCTCCTCTTTATTCATTCGGTCGCTGAAGAGGCATTTGAAGCGCCGGAACGATCGAAGATCGGCCGAGCCCAACTGGCCTCTCACCTCTCATTCCTGACCAGCGAATTACACGCAGCCTTCGGTCCGCACTTCGCACCGGGTCGATTCTCACCGGATCCAGAGCACCACCAGGATCTCAGGGATCAGGCCTATGCCCGAATCGCCTTCCTTTTGCGTCACATGGAAGAACAGTTTGAAGGCCCCTACCTGTTCGGTGAGCATCGCTCCGTTGCCGACCCTTACCTGTTCGTGGTCTGTCGCTGGATCAGCCTGACGCCCATTGATCTCGAAAACTTTCCTCAGCTGGCCTCCTTCAAGCGCCATATGAGCCTGGATGCTGACGTGGTGAAGGTACTCAGCGCCTACAGCAAGTCTTCGACAGGCTGGTGAGCAGTTAGCGAACCGCTTCTATTCGATCGATCTCCATGCGGAAGGGCCCTTCCTCGCTATCGTAGATGTAGAACTCAAGACCGGCGACCTGCGCCGGCTGCAAGCGCCCACGAATCGGGTTACCGAAGAAGTGTCGGACCATCTCTGTGATAGGCACGGTGACGGATGTGGTCTCACCAGCGGTGGTTTCAAAGCGGGTCCAGTAGCTGTCACCCCGTCCCGTTCGACTGCTTGTGCCAAGGATATAGGTGCGGCCATCACCGATGACTTCAATCTGCAGCGCGTTGTACCCGGCCAGTGAGCCAACAGGTATACGCGCACGAATCGACGAGAAGCCCCCGTTATTGCGCAGAGATGTTTCACCGGTGAAAATCATGCGGTCCCCTTCCCTGACCACGTCTCCCGTCGAGAGACCGCCCATGACGCCATCAAGCACCACGCGCCAGGGGTCGATCTGTTCGTCCGCGGTGAAATCAAACAGCAGCAGAGACTCCGCAAGGGCAAGAGCTTCAATGGCCTCGCCCGCGAGAATCTGATCAATCAGGCTGCGGTAGGCCCAGGCGCGTTCAGCAGGATCCGTGATGCCCTTATTGAATTCGAGCCGATCGGCCAGGCGTTCTCGCTCATCCTCCGGTAAGCCCCAACCGGGCTGGCTGGCGACACTGTCCAGTGCCGTCTCATAGACGGCTGCGCAAGCCTGCGGATTGCCCGCATTGAAAAGTGGTGCACCTCGCTCGATCGTGCGAACGAGATAGTTCTCAAGTTCTGGCGGAGCTGCAGACATCAAGGTGAGGGTCAGTACGAGGTGCGTCAGCATGGGGAAGTTCCAGTGTCATCGCCAGACGGCAGGTCAAATTGCGTCCTGACGTACTTCAGATTACAAAACCAGCGACGAAGATTAGCAGTGAACCGTGATGACCGGCGCGGTGCCCCTGCCCTAGTTGAAGTCCGCGTCGTTCCTTGGCTGAACCTTATGATCACCGAAAGAGAACCAACCGATCCCACGGATCACGTTGAACATTTGCCCATTGACGGGATCGATCGTAAGCGTGGTGCTGAAGCTGTCACCCAGGGCTTCGGCGCTCCCGTCGGTAAATAGCCACTCCCCAAAGTCGTTGTCGGGCGCATCCGGGTTTTCATCCGTCACCGTGACGTTGTTGAACTCGATCAGCACGCCTTCCCATTGTTCAGAGACCGGCACGTTGTTGGGCACAAACTGGCTCGTGCTCAGCACCTCGGGCGCTGGTACCGGCGCGGTTCCCAGGCGCTCGATATTGGAATTGAACGACACCTGCGTATTTCCAAAGGGATCCGATACAACGCCAATGACCCGGATGATGTCGCCCCGCTGTGCATTCACGGAGGAGAAGTTGCCGACCAGGCGAACGCCGCTGTAGGGACCACCACCGAGTTCCTGGATCACCCCAGTGGCCGGACTGCCGATCTCACCCGGTGCCGCGGTCACCACGCCGTCAACCTGGACCACACGATCGACAAGGGGTGACGCGTCGCTCGCCATGATGTCCACGGGCGTCTGGATCTCATAGATCGACACGTCCAGGACCTCGAAGCGGTCATCAAAGATCGGATCCGAAGGACCTGCGCTAGGTGAGGCCTCTCCAGCTGGGCTGACCTGATCGCCTTCACCAAGGGCCAAGGCCAAGGCCATGGCAGGAACGGCTATCGTGATGGCTGCCAAGAGCAGCAGCTGGATACTGGCTACGATTCGTCCAGTCGTCATGTTGTTTGATCCTCCATTCGAAAATGGCGCGATCTTTTCGCGCTATTGATAGAAAGCGCAAAACACGACGGTTTTGGTTCAAATCTGTACTTCCAGAAAGAAGGTTGCTCGTCAGGGTGGACTGCCCTCGAATCGATCCTCGAAGACTGTCAGCGGTCTGACGATGATGGTTACCGTTGCCGTATCCGTCGCATCGGACGGATCGGCAATCGTATAGCTGAAACTGGCCGTACCCGCGACACCCGGCGGCGGTGTGTAAGTGAAGTCGCCATTAGCCGACAAGTCCACCGTGCCACCGATGCCATTGGCGGTGAAACTGCCAGGAGACTGGACGGTGATGGGGTCGCCGTCCGGGTCACTATCGATGCCATTGCCATTGTCGTCAAAGACATTGCCTGACAACTGCTGATCTTCGATCATGATCAGGTCATCATCCCTGGCGTCTGGCGGTCGATTGAGCCCGTAGCGTGCGAGATAGGCGTTGACTCGCCCGCCAACCGTGAAGAAGTCGCCGCCGGCAAACAGCGTTTCACCGACAGACTGTAAATCTCGCACGATGTCATCGCTGCCTTCGCCCGGGACAGACCAAGCCGCATTGCCGACCTGCTCCGTATCAAAGGTGGCGAGATTGCCGGCTGCAAGGCCACCCGCCTCGGTAAACCGACCGCCAGCAAAGAGCCGAGTGCCGTTGGCTTCCAGAGCCCACACGCGACACGTTCCCGAAGGACCCGCATCCACCAGACCATCACCGAGCGCAGACCAACCGGCATTGCCTGATTGCGTCGTGTCGTAGACCGCCACGCAACTCGCCGGCAGACCACCGGCGTTGATGAAGTCGCCGCCGACGTAGAGATCATCACCCATCCATTCGAGCGCAAAGACACCGCCGCCAACGCCATCACCCAGGGCCGACCAGCCCGCGTTTCCGCCTAAGGTCGTATCGAATAAGGCAACGCGGTTGGCTGGCGAGCCTCCCGCCTGACTGAAAAAGCCGCCGACGGCCAGGACACTGCCATCGTTTTCCAATGCTTCCACAGCGCTATCCAAGCCGTCACCCAGCGAAAACCAGCCCCCATTTCCGCTCTGGGTCGTGTCGTATCCCGCACTGAAATTCGCCGGCTGCCCG
>JBCDLQ010000280.1:0-4285 GCA_039414335.1 Pseudomonadota bacterium
AGGCGTGTTTGCCGCTGGCGATATCAATTTCGAATTGAAATATTCGACGGTTGCCGAAAACGAGGCCAGTATTGAGGGCGGGGGCTTGGTTGCCAATCTGAGCACGCCATGTACCGTCGCGCGCTCCCTGTTTGATTTGAATGTGGGCGGTGCCAGCAACACGACACAAGATATTCGTTCTGTTGGATTTACCCCAGTAGACTGTGAGGTGGATGACTCACTCCTCGCAGGAACCGATTCCGAGTTCACCGACGGTGGCGGCAACATCCTTGGCCAGGCGTCCTTGATCGAACCGCTTGCCGACAACGGCGGCAATGGAGGTCGAACCCACGCGCTGCCGCAGAACAGCCCGGCGATTGATGCGGCGGGCACCTCCGGCACTTTCACGCCCGACAACGATCAGCGTGGCCCTGGCTTCCCGAGGGAATTTGGCGCGGGTCTGGATATGGGCGCTTTTGAGTTCCAGGTCATCATTGATGAGATCTTCAACGATCGGTTTGAGTCTCCCTAACCCGACAGCTAGGAAACAAAGGGGTCCGTCCGTCTTGGGCGGCCCTTTCACTCTGGTCCAAGTCAGAGCCTCAATTTTGCGGCACTCGGCAGGCGCTTGAGCAGGGAACTCAATGTGCTCAAATCCATTGACTGGATCATGACTGAGGGCCATGTGTATGCTGACACCAGGCGTTCAGCTCTCGGAACGGAGGACATTCGCAAATGCTTAACCTGATCCTGCTGGTTTTCGGCGCCATCATGTTGTTTGCTGGTTGGCACAGTCTCAAGGAACAGCGCCAGCTCCTCAAACGGGGCGTGCAAACCCAAGCAAGGGTTGTCGATATCACAGAGTTCCGGGCCCGAAATGGGCAGCTCAACTACAAACCCGTGTGGGCGTTCCAAGACGAGGCGGGAATTGAACATCGACTTCCCCTAGGCGGGAACCATGAACAATCGACCAGTCGCAGCACCTACAACATCGGCGACACGATGAAGGTGGTCTACGACCCCGATTCTCCGGATCGCGTCTATGGCGTGGGTGCGAAACAGAACTTTGGCATCGCGCTCTATCTTCTGGTGTCGATAGGGTTGATCGGCTACGTGGTGGCTGATACGACCGGGCTGATCGGTTAGGGCGAGAGGTAGACACCGCTTTCCATGACTTTGGAAGCGATTCGTATCGCCAAGTGCAGAAGGCTTTTGACTTGATGAGAATCGGGTGATGAATCGATACAGCCGCTTCCAGATTATTGCGGCCTGGCCCTGAATTTCCTCACCTCGTTATTGAAGGCATCCGAAACGGCTTGTACCTCGTCTGTCACGTTGTTTTGTCGTTGAATAAAGTCGACCCGCTGGGCATCTGTAGCGGTTTCTGCGCGTGGCGCGAATTCGTTACTGATGCAAGCGAGGTAGGCCTCGGCAGCGGCGTTATAGGCTACGACCGCTTGTTGTCCTCGCTCCATGGTTTCCAGGGAAGCCGTGTTGCCATCAGGCAAGGTGGGAGCCGTTGGGCGATCGCAGGCAGCTGACGCGATACCGCTAGTTAGCAAGAAGAACAGGGCGATTATTGTCTTCACAATGATGGCTTCCTCATGTAGCGCTAGATAACATCGTAGCAAACCGGAACAGTTCAGGAACCCAGCGCGAGTTGCTCAAGCAGTGCGGCAGCTGATGGGGAATGCTGGCAAAGTTTCAGTTTTTTAGCTCGTGGCAGACGCTTGAGTCGGTATTCGGCTCGCAGAGCCAGTGAGCGATCGCCAAGGGCGACGGAATAGTGCAACTCGATGGATTTTGCGCCTCGGGTGAAGCGTGCAGAGCGGGACTTGCCACTGCGATGTTCACGCAGGCGACGGTCGGGATCGGTTGTGATGCCGGTGTAGAGCCGTCCATCGCAGTCCAGCAAGTAGATCCACCATGTTCGCTGTGCCCCTCGAGGGCTGCCGGGTTGATCGCCAGAACTCAGTGGCCCATCACTCATACCGCGTTGGAAGGACAGTGCAGTCCAGTGGCTGCAACCGTTCATAGCTCTGATGTCCATCGGCCAGCAGCAGCGTCGGCGCCCCGATGGCCTGGGCCACTTCAAAGTCATGGTCCGTGTCGCCAATCATCAGGGTCTTGCGTGGGTCCAGGCCTAATGATGCATAGAGCTGCTTACCGCGCTCGACCTTGCTGCTGGCCTCGCAGTGGTCCAGACCGAAGACTTCGTCAAAGGCTTCGTCGATGCCGTGATGGGCAAGGAGTTCGTGGACGTCGGACTCGATGGCGGCGGTCAGGATGGCAAGTTGGTAGCCCTTGCTCTTCAGGTCAGCGATCAGGGCTTCGGTCTGATCGAACAGGTCGCAGTGTGCGGGCACGCCGGAGCTGTAGTCCTGCATCCAGCGAGCCGCCAGATCCGGGAAGGGGTGCTGGGCGAAATCGAAGCCGAGCTGCTGGTAATAGCCCTGCACCGGAAAGGAAAAGATGTCCCGGTACCGCGTTCGCGTCAGCTGCGGCAGCGCGAATTCTTCGAGCATCGTGTTGGTGATCGACAGGCAGAAGTCGATGTCGTCGAGCAGGGTGCCGTTCCAGTCGAAGACGATGGTCTCTGTACCGGCGGGAATCAATTGAGTCAGCTTACGCATGCGGCCGCATTCTAGCGGATATCGCTGCGGAAACACGTTGACTAGATCTGCCGGGCGGTTCAGGCGTCTTCAACGGGCGCAGTCAGCCTGCTGATGGGCATGCGATCTCGATTCCACGGGCTGTCGTCGTCCAGCTGCAGGCTCACCCAGTTGTCAGCAGAGTCTTCTGAATTGCTGGTCAGAGAGATCGTCAAGGTGCCGATTTCCGTGAGTTCGACCTCCTGTACCTCGCAGATGATGCAGAACCCAGCCACTTGAATCAGTCCCATGGTCAGCGGCGAGTTGCCGTCTCTGACACCGGAGGCAATGGCCCAGGTGGCTTGGCCCGCATCATCGTAGTAGTAGAGCAAGACGACCATGACATCGCCCTCGTGGCTGATCGAAAAGCCCCATCCACTATCCTCCGGCCCGCCGTACCAGAGCCCCGTGTAGTTGATCGGGGTCGGGGCGAAGGAGAAGCGCATTTTCTCCAGGCATCGGGATTCCAGGCCGTCTTCGGTTTGCCAGAGGAGTTGGGCGGGTGAGGTCAGCAGTTCGGGCGAGCCTTCAGCGCAGTCAATCTCGAAGACGCCGCGCTTGAAATCAAAGCGCATCGTGTCATCCGGGGTTAGGGCCTCGACAGTGCGATTGCCATAGTCATAGGTGTATTCGAAAAGGCTGCCTTGGTCGATGCGCAACGCGCCGGATGAGGTGTCGGAAAAGCCTTGATACCAGACCGGACTGCCGTCTTCCCTGAAGTCATAGGCATAGATCACGTGGTTCCCATTCGCGGCATGGATATCAATGCCTTTGCCACTCTTGTCGGGATCCCAGTACAGGCCGGCGCGAGGCTCGGGGTCAGTGGGCCAGTCACTATTTCTGATGTTCTGGCAGTTCAGGGCGCTGTTCAGCACTTCATCCTCGCCGCGCGACACGCCGTCGATCGTCGGGCGGATGAAGAGGTCGGGGACGATCCCGACGCGCTGGGTCGGGGTTCGGTCTGGGTAGTAGACGCCCAGTGCCGTAAACCAGGTGCTGATGTTGCCGGGCAACTTGACCTCGGCGATGTCGCCATCCGCCGCGGCGGTCTGGCTGCCGATCTTGACGGCGTTGGGGTGCTGCTCCAGGCCCATGATCGTGTACTCCGCCTGGCTTTGGGTCTCCTCGTTCATCAGGATCAAGACTCGACCCGAGTAGATGTCATTGAAATGGAACGATCCGATTGTGGCGCCGCGCTGCGAATAGTCGCCCGGGCTGGAAATCTCCGGGAAGCCAAACGAGGCCACCTGGATCGGTCCGCTGTAGAGGTAGTCCACCAGGGTCCACAGGGTGCCGTTCGGGTAGTTCCTCAGATCAAAAACGATCGCATCCTTGTTGTTGAAAGTGGCCATCATTGGTGCCACGTCTGGGGTCGACAGCAGGCCCATATCCACATAGCCAACGGAACACGCTTGTTGGTCCATGGCGAAGTAGGGCTGCGTGTTCTCGTACAAGCTGCGCTGACCGATCAGCTGATAACGGGTTTCGATGACTTGTTCGATGCCATCACGCCGGACTCGCAGGCTCGCCGCTCCGCTGCCCTGATTCAGCAGCCGATCCACCTCGCGGGTCAGGGTACTGGGGTTGGAGGCCGCGACCAGCAGTGAATACTCCTCAATGAGTTCAGCGATGCTTCGTCCATTGATGCTGAGCAC
>JBCDLQ010000281.1:0-4275 GCA_039414335.1 Pseudomonadota bacterium
CTGCATCGGCGGCATCCGGCAAGACCGCGAGTACAGCGGAAGCTCCGATGATGTAGAAATACTCCAATCCGGTGCGGCGGCCGACCTCTTCGATAAGATGCTCGAGCTGCGCTCGGTTCATGCGAGTTGACCGAGTCGCTCGAAGACCTCACGCCGTTCTTCAGGCCGAACCAAGCCGGTGAAAGGTGATTCTTTCCGCAGCAGATCGGCTTGTTCCGAATCCTCGGTCATCTTGCGCAGCAGCTTTGGAAGGGGGCCATCGAGTAGATCATGCCAGCGCCGGTGATAGGTGCGGCCTGAGGGATTAGCGAATGACAAGTCGACGAGTCGTTCCCGCGCCCGCTTCAGCAGTTCGGGCTCATCAACCAATCGATGAGCAATCCTTTCATGCAAGCGACGGCGTCGCAGCTCCGCGAGAGCTGTCCGTTCGCCAAGCCAGTGATAGCGCGTGCTTCTAGCCTTTCCTTCAGCCGCGACCAGACCACGCGCCTGCAAACGCTGCAGCATTCTGGATAAAGTCGGCTGGCTGACGCCTAGCAGCAATGCCAGATCAGTCGCTCGACCCCCATCTGGCATGGCGGCCAGATGACCGATCAGACGATCGTTGGACGGTGAGTTCTCAATCATGGCGAATGGCGTTGAATAGATTATGAATTGATAATAACGATGCCCCACTATTGAATCAAGTTCGGGACGGGCTTCTTGAAAGCAGTGTTGCATGGAGAGCGCGGGCACTAGGCCCCGCATTGCGCGCGGGGCAACGGAAGAATGAAAAGGCGCCAGGCCCTGAGTTGAACTCAGTACGGAGTAGTGGGGATCATTCCCCGCGAAGGCGGATGACGTGGCCGATGGCGGGATCCGTTCTTCCTTCCAGTAACTCGATCAACACCCTTTTGGCAGCCTCGAAACCAGGCTGCTCGCGCACCTGGATCAACTGTTGCTCCGTGACGTGTTTCAGGAAGCGGGCGACGGCTTCGCCGACGCGCTGATTGAAGCCATCCGATCCCCACTCCTGCTGCCGCTTAGCGACCCATTCGGGCGCGAAGAAGAAGATGGGCTTGGGGCCCGGCAGATTGGGGTCAGACTGCGTGGGCTCATGGGAGTGGGCGGCGCCGAGGGCTGTGTCGTGAACGAGCTTGTCGCCGAAGTGCTGGTGGATGCGCAGCTGAATGTCGGCGTTGCCGGCCACGTCGATGAACAGGGTGGCCTTGCTGGCATCCAGCGTTTCGACCTCTTCATAGGCAACGGCTTTCGCGTACAGACCCAGGCGCTTGACGAAGTCGCGATTGCGCTCGGAGGTCAAACCAATAATGTCGATGTCGGAATGCTGTTGGATGCTGAAGGCTTCCGAATAACCCGTGCGACTGGAAGCGCTAGAGATCACCACCTGCTCGGCGCCGAAAAAGTTCTGCTCGGCGAGGTGGTCGGCCAGGCCAAAGGCGGTGACAAACAGCGGGCGGAAGATCGCATGCAGCGGTTCGACGGGTTCGGTCTGGAACGGGTCGTTGTCCGTGCGTTGATACCAGTTGTAGACCTCCGGCAATTCCTTTCTGTGCGCCGACTCATCACGGAAGCTGCGGTCGCCAGTTTTGCCAGGCACGACGACCAGGTGCGAGGCGCAGGGAAAGTAGCCGAAGTAGCGCTGGCCGGATTCGATGCCTTCGACCGCTGAATCCACGACATCGGCATAGCCCCACACGGGCAGCAGCCCCTGCCCTTCCACGCCAGTCGGGAAGAAATCCCAGTAGCGCAGCGCCTCACCGAACGCCGCGTAGGTGACGTTGTTGATGGTCAGGGAGAAGCGGTCGAGCGCGAGGACGACTTCGCCGGCTTGGGCCTTGGGTGCTTCGATGGCGTCGATATTCAGGTCATCGAACTGGGCGCGATTCATCAGGAGGCGGGATGAGGTGGTCATGGTTCGGCGCTCGGTGCAGGGATTGGGGTTAGCGTACTGGATTGAGGTGGGTGGGAACCAGTTTGTGCTGGAGGCACTCCTCTAAGTGTCATCCCGGCTAAGCACTATCAGTGCGAAGCACACATAAGATCGTCATCCCGGGCTTGACCCGGGACCCAGTGGCTTATTGAGCGTGGCGACATCGGTCCGAAAGACGCTGGATTCCGCGTCCGGCGCGGAACGACCTGTAGTGCTGCCAAGTTGTCCGGAGACACAGTTACACATATACTGTGTTAATGAAAAACATCACACTCAGCGTGGACGAAAGGGTTCTGGCGGCCGTGCGGCGTGTTGCTGCAGATAGTGGAACAACCGTTAATGCCATGGTGCGCGAGCATCTGACTCGACTGGCAGAGCATCAAGATCGTGCCGCTCAAGCCCGTCGAAGACTGCGGGAATTAAGCAACGCCTCAGAAGCCCGAATGGGGGATGCAAGCTGGCGCCGAGATGAGCTCTATGAGCGACGCTGAATGACACCGGACTGCTTCCTCGATACCAATATCCTGGTCTACGCAGCGACCGCTGACCCCACCGAGGCCGATAAGCGGCAAACCGCGCTCCGACTGATTGAAACCGAAGACTTCGCGCTGTCGGCGCAAGTGCTTCAGGAGTTCTTTGTCACCGTGACACGGAAATTCGACCAACCGATGTCACCCGCCGAGGCGATGGAATGGCTGGAGCAGTTGGAAGCCTTCCCGTGCATGCCTATCGACACAGGATTGGTCAAGATTGCAGTAGAGATCAGTGAGCGCCATCTGATCAGCTATTGGGATGGTGCCGTGATCGCTGCCGCGCGAAAGGCTGGTGCCGCTCTCCTCTACAGCGAGGACTTAAGCGATGGCCAGGTTTACGATGGGGTCCGAGTCGTCAACCCTTTCTCGAGTGGGGCGATGAAGGTTCAAGACGGCGTTTGAGAAGAAAGTCTGCGAAAAGGCAGGCTCCAGAGTCGTCATCCCCGACCCGATCGGGAACACGATGGCATTGATACTCCGACTGATTTGAGAAACTCTCAAATCGTCATCTTCATCTATCAATACCGTAGGCACTCCAAATACCGTCATCCCGGGCTTGACCCGGGACCCAGCGACCTAGATGCACCTACTGCCCCTGTCCTCCACGCAAACCCGGTCTCGAGAAACTTGTGCCGATCTTGATTCAGCCGGGACCTAGCGTCTTAGATGCAAGAAGCCACTCGGTCCCGGGTCAGGCCCGGGACGACGAGATCCAGGTAACAGCGTTGATCAATCCCGCGCTGCTGGGCAAGCTGCCAGCAACTCACGCGC
Source organism: Pseudomonadota bacterium (assembly GCA_039414335.1). Lineage (GTDB taxonomy): Bacteria > Pseudomonadota > Gammaproteobacteria > Xanthomonadales > Wenzhouxiangellaceae > Wenzhouxiangella. The sequence goes on from JBCDLQ010000281.1 coordinate 3,238, forward strand.
CTGCGCTCTGGCATCCAGCACCGCAGCCGCTGCCGGCACATCATCCACGCTGATCACTTCAGCACCGTTGTCGGCCAGGCGCTGGTAGTTGACCGTGCCCTCGCGCTCCGCGCGGAAGTTGCCGTAGCTGGTTTCAATCTGACGATCGCTCAGCAGCAGATCCAGCGGTGCGTTGCCATTGCCCGTGCCCAGCCAGGCTTGGACGCGGCTCAGATCCACGCCTGCGCGAGCCAGGCGATCCAGATCGCCGGGTTCATTCATGCCGACGGAAAACACCACCTCGGGCAAGGCGCGGTGCAGTTCGATCGCTGCGTCGATGGAATAGGTGATGACGATGCTGCGATCTACCGCATCAGCCGCTCGGACGGCCTCGGCCATCGTGGCGATGTCCACGCCCTTCAGGTCGATCTGGGCGATGCCGCGACCGTCGAGTGCAGTTATGGCTTGTTCGAAGGTGGGCGGCGCTTCGGTCAGGGTGCGGCCATTCACGTCGACCAGGCGCAGGGCCATGAATTCTTCAGCCGAGATATCGCTGACGCGGCCTCGGCCGCTGGTCGTGCGTTCCAGCGTGCGGTCGTGGAGCAACACGAGCGCCCCATCGCGCGTTTGGGCCACATCGAGCTCAATAAAGACGGCACCGTCGGCCATGGATGCCTCGATCGCGCCGATGCTGTTTTCGGCGGCGCCCGGCCGGTCGCCGGCCCGGTGAGCTTGCAACAGGGTGACGTCCTGCTCGCGCGCGCAGTCGAGGTAAGCCGCGAGGTCGATGCCATCGAGCCAGGGGTCGGTCACCGGATCAGGCGCCGGCGCGGTGGTGCAGGCAGTGAAAACCAGAACGGTGGCGGGAATGAGGAGACGGCGCATCGCTTGTGGGCTCCAATCAGGGGCGCTCAGTATCTGGCCTGGGGTTCCTGCAGCGTGTGATTGCCGATCGGGTTGTGGTGTTTCAGACCGGGGAAGCGGAGGAAGTCGTTATCGGCGCTGTGCAGGACGGCATCGTGTTCGATTGCCAGGGCGGCCAAATGGGCATCGTTGGTC
>JBCDLQ010000282.1:0-4259 GCA_039414335.1 Pseudomonadota bacterium
CGCGCAGGAAACTCGATTGGCCGAACTGATGGTCGCAGCCGGACTGGAAGACAACGACGATGTGGAGCTGGCCCTGGCCGCCGCGATGAATGCCTTTGCGGGGAGCGAGCATTCCGTAAGTGATGTGGCTGTACCGGAGCCGTTGAAGGGGAAATTGCAGGCGGATGCCGACCAGTTCTTCGGAGTCGAGACCGCTCATGAGGCCGTCAGTGAGATCGATCGGGCGCGCCAGACGCGTGCGGCAAAGACCGCTTCGAGTTCGCGACCTGCCTCGATCACGCGCTTCGGTCAGCTGGGCTGGGCCGTGGCGGCCATTCTGACGCTGGTCGTGGTGTTCGCGCTGCAGCCCGAGTCCTTGCCGGACCCTGTCGATCCCGCCGGTGCACGCCAGGCGCTGGTCGCCGATGTCGGCTCATCCGTGATCGAATGGGAGCCTTCAGAGATTCCTGCCTACAACGCTGTGGGTGGTGATGTGGTCTGGAACGATGAACTGCAGACCGGCTATCTGCGACTGACCGGCATGCCGGCCAACGATCCGGCGATTTCCCAGTACCAGCTCTGGATCGTCGATCCGGCACGCGATGCGAACCCCGTGGACGGTGGTGTTTTCGATATTCCCTCTGGGAGCGATGAAGTCATCATCCCGATCGACGCCAAATTGGCCGTGAATGCCCCGGCGGCCTTTGCGATTACCCGTGAACAGCCGGGTGGGGTGGTCGTTTCTGACGGGCCCCTGCTGATCGTGGCGTCCGGATGATCCGCCGGCCTTCGCCATGACGCGCTCCATCGCAGCGGCACTGTCTGCTGCGGTGGACCATCCATCCGCCGCACCCAGGCTGGTGGCTTCGGGCGGCGGTGCATTTGGACAGACCGCCAGGTTGGATTCGGGCGGCAAATCCTTCTTCGTCAAATCCCTGCCCACTTCGCAAGCTGACGCCCTCGAGGCTGAAGCCGACGGACTTTGTCGGCTGGCTCGCTCGGACTTGGATCCAGATGACGGAGCGCTGCGGGTCCCAGCTGTATTCGGGCTTTTCGACATCGAAGATCGATGCTGGCTGATGGTTGAATGGCTGGATCTGCAGCCCCTGTCCCGATCCGCCGCTGCCCAATTGGGTCAACAGCTGGCGATCCATCATCAGAGAGCGACCGCTGAACTGCATGGCCTGGACCGGGATAACTGGATAGGGGGAACAAGACAGTCGAACCGGCAATGGGCAGACTGGACCCGCTTTCTGTTCGAGGAGCGCCTAGGTCCTTTGATCGACCAACTCAACGCCAAGGGTTTCGACCTCGGCTGCGATGCCACTCAGGCGCTTCGTGCTGCCTGGACTGATCGCTTTTCGGATTATCGTCCGATGCCGTCGCTCCTGCACGGCGATCTCTGGTCCGGCAATGCGGCCATGCGAGATGACGGTACGCCGATTGTTTATGACCCAGCCGTATATTTTGGCGATCGCGAATACGATCTGGCCATGGCCGCGCTATTCGGAGGATTCGGAGAGGAGTTTTTCTCTGCCTACGAATCCACCTGGCCATTGGATCATGGCTGGGCTATTCGTCGCGGCTACTACCAGCTCTACCACGTGCTCAATCATGCCCTGCTGTTCGGTGGCGCCTATGTCGTCGATGCCAGGCACCGAATCGAGACCTTGATTCGAGCCTGAGAGTACCCGCATTGGATCGTTAGATCGGTCCCCGCGGTCAGAGATTCAGGGGTTTCAGATTGCCGTTGGCGTCATGAAGGTGGGGATATTCCTTCTTGAGCAATGACAGGATGAATGCGATCGGCACCGTGTCGAAGCTGCCGTAGTCTTCGAGGTATTCCATGAAGCGGCCGCCATCGCGGTCGTCTTCCTGAAAGATCGAATCACTGCGCCCATCCCATTCCAGGGGATGGACACCAAGCTTGTCGCAAAGCTCCTTGTTGAAAGCGGGCGTGCACTTGACCCACTGTCTTTCCAGGAACACGTCCGTGTAGCCGTGCGGTACGAGCACATCTGTACCCAGGGCCTTTTCCAGTCGGTCCGTGCCGACGTGATTGCGAACCTTCGCCAGTCCGAGACGGGCCTTGATCCCCGCTTCATGAAGACAGGCGATCAGAAACACGGCCTTGTCGATGCAGTGGCCACGACCCCGATCGATAATCTGAGCTGGATGCAGGTTCTCGACATCGATCCGGATGTCGAAGGGATCGTATTGAAAGGCATCGCGGACGGCGTAGTACAGAGCGACCGCCGTTTCTCGTTCATCGAATTCGCCTTGGCCATGCAGCACGTCGCTGACAAAATTCTTGATCTTGAGATTGAGGTCGTCGACTGACGCGGCAGTGCTGCTCATTGAAGGTCCATCCTTGGAAGCTCGGGTCGACATTATCGACGAACAGGGCGAGTGCTGTGCCGGTATTTCGGCTCGGGATCGGTCGGTCAGGCGCCCGAATCCAGTTCACCCAGTTGGTTGGACAGTGAGTAGAAAAGTTCTGTCCAGTCCCGGTCACCCCAATCGCCCTGGTCTGGCCCACTGCGCACGATCACGGTCTGGAACTGGGGCGAGACATAGATGAACTGGCCGAACATGCCGATCGCACAGAAATCCGAAGGCCCGGAAGGCCGGGGAATGATCCACCAGCCCAGGCGGTAGCTCCAGCGACGGCCGTCGTAGTCCTCCAGTTCGATGGGCTCTGGCGTGTCGGTCGTTTGTTCCACCCACTCAGCCGGGATGATCTGGACATTGCCGTGACGCCCCTCGTTCAAGTAGAGCAGCCCAAAACGCAGCAGGTCCCTGGCTGTGGCATGAAAACCGCTTTCCATGCGCTCCAGGTCGTGTTGATCGGTGGTCCAACCCGCGTCGTTCTCTGTACCGATTCGTCGCCAGATTCGTTGCTCGAGGAAGGTCGATACAGTGGTGCCCGTGGTTTGCCGGATGATCAAGCCGAGTAGCGGCGGATTGAAGTTGTTGTACTTGAAAGGGCCGGGCTCGCTTTCGATCTCGGTGCGTTCAAGGACCACCGTTTCGAGGTCCGGGTGGTAATAGACCATCGGGTCGTGGTTGTTGATGATGGGAAAGACGATGTCCCTCGAGTAGGCGATTCCCGAACGCATGTTGAGCAAGTGTTCGATCGTGATCTGCTCAAAGCGCGCATCGCGTTCGGCCAGGGAAGGGAGATGATCAGTGACCGCATCCTGCACAGCGAACGCGTCGTCGACGCTGGCAATGCCCACAAGAGCGGACGCAATGGACTTCGATACGGAAAAACTGTTCTGAACGCTCTGCGCATCCTGACCTTCTGCATAACGCTCATAAACCAATTCGCCTTGATGGGCGATCAGCAGGGCGTAGCTATCGGTTTCGTCAATAAAGCGATCGACGGCTTCGATGCGAGGATGGCTCAGCAGAAGTGCTTCGATGTCCGCACGGAGGGCAGTTGGCAAGGCGCTGATGTCGGGTCCGGTGCTGATGCGGCTGGCCGGAAACTGCTCGAAATCGTCATAGTCCGGACCCTGATCGACCATCACGGTCATCACGTAGGGCAAGGGGTAGAACAGATGTAATGCGCCAAGGCCGATCAGCACCAGGACCAGACTGGAGAGGGCAATTCGTTTTAGACGCATGGACTGACTCCTCGCTCGTCTACCCCTTAAAGACTAGCACCGCCGGTCCGTGGCCTGCCCCAAGCACCATCGGCGGCCGCATAGTGACGGTGAATGCCGATCAGCCCATCGCAGGATGGAGCGAGCACAATCCAATCAACAGGAACACGATCCAGGCGTAGTGTTTTCCCCTTGAAGCGACGAGGGCGATTAGCGAGCTGAGCAAGAAGGTGGCACTGATCACCAGCCCGGCGCTGGCGTTGCTGAGGCGACCGTGCGCCATCAAGACCAGCAGTGCGGCAAATCCGACCCAGGCGACCGTCGTGATATGCCAGGCAAATTGCAGGACCTCCGCCATCAGCTCACGTTTTCTCAGGATCAGGCGGGGCAGATTCTCCAATCGTTCGATGCGCTGCAGTACGAAACGCTCGCCGAGCAGGGAATGCGCCGCACCGATCCCAGCGGCCAGCAGGGCAGCGAAATAGAGCCAGATCAAAGGATCAACGCCAAAGAGTGGACGACCACCAGGCCAACAGCCTGGTGGTCACGCTCTACATCGGCGGTCATCCAGTTCAGGGTCGACTCGCTCTGAGAGAGAGGAGGGCGACACCACCCATCATCATCAGCATCAGTAGCAATCCAAAGCGGTCCAGCGCAGGCACCGGGATGGTC
>JBCDLQ010000283.1:0-4258 GCA_039414335.1 Pseudomonadota bacterium
GACGAGCGCGAGCTGGTCGCGGCCCTCGAGGAGGAAATCAGCCGCAGCGAGATCGAAGGAGACAGCACCACCCACGGTCCGAATCAGGTTGATCTCCGAGCTGCCGTCACTCGCGACGAGACCCCCACTATTGTTTCCAGAAAAACCGCGGACCTGAATCTGATCCTGGCCGATGTCAAAGGCAATGAACAGCTCCTGCTTCGCATCTTGGCCGTCAAAGTAACTGACGGCGGCGATGCGCAAGTTTGATCCCGTTCCCTGCTGAACCCAGGAATCGATGGGGCTCGCGAATTCATCGACGATTCGCACAAAGGGCTGTCCAGATCCATTAATTCCCGCGTAGGCCGTTTCCTGTCGCCCATCGCCATTTAAATCGATCAGAGTCGATGTGAGTTCAGCGATATTGGCCTGACCCACTAGCCCGTCATTGGGAATGCTCTGGCCATCGTCGCTGTAGCGGAAAATCTCGCCGCTGCCGCTCTGATTTCGCCCAACAACACCCACGAGCACCTCGCGATCGGGCAGCAAAACCATCCCGTCCCCGAACGGTGAAGCATCACAGCTCAAAGCTTGCGCGAAGCTCGCCTTCGCGCAGAAGAGAAGACAGAACATCATCGAGATTCGGATCATTCGGTGCATCGTCAACAGCTTCCTAATAAGCCAATGAATTGCGGCACCGCTAGCCTATGGCGAAGCAGACTCACTGATTTGCACAACGGTCTCAATCCGTTGTGATGAGGTTTCAGTTCGGCTGAAGTCGTTGTTTCAGGGAGGAAAATTCACCGGCAAAGCAGATTCGTGACCCCGTACGGGGCGCCGTCGGATCAGTTCGAACTGGTCTCTCCTCGAAGGCAACCTACGAAGGCATTGGCACGTCGTCGCGTCCTGGCCTGAGACGCTAGACTCGATCAAAGGGCTCTACAGCTTGAGGGATGAGAGGTCCGATAAAGCGATGAGCACGGAGCTCCCTCGCCAAAGCAAGTTCGGACAAGCTAAAACATTGCTTTACCGGAAAGGTCTCAGACGCTCTGGACACGGAGTTGACTACCCCCTATGGGACGCGTTCTTCAAAGATACTGTGGCGATTGAGGCGCTGGGCAACGCCGCTATCGTCCACCTCGAAGCGAACCGTTTCGCCCAGAGACCCATCACTGCGCACTCGCCTGAAGGTGTGGTCTTCCACGTGGCGCAGGGTCTCCATAGCTTGAGCAGGGCTAGAGGTTTCCAGCGCCACCACGGCGAGACCGTCTTCCCAGGGCACCACCAGCGTCTGGCCCCAGATGCTGCCGTAGACACCGGCATAGGCCGCCATGGCCTCATTGCGTTCGCTAGGCTCATTCGAGGCCAGCGCCTGTTCAATCGCCGGCCCGATCGCTTCGAAAGCCTGAGCCGCGTAGTCGCCCGGCGTGGAGCCGATCGCATTGGTCAAAACGATGACGCCGATCTTGCTGGACGGCTCCAGGCGGAACTCCGTGTAGTAGCCAGGACAGCCACCGCCATGGCGTGCATAGGTGCGATTGCCTTCGCGACGGACGCTGAAGCCCAGGCCCCAGGTCATTTCAAAGTCCTGATCGACCCAGTGCACGCGCTGCATTTCGCGAAGACTAGAGCCGCGCAGCAGTCCATCGCCCTCGCCGTCCAGGGTCCGGAACTGCCAGCTGGCGAACTTGGCCAAGTCATTGACGGTCGAAGCATAGCCGGCCGCAGGGACGATGCCCCTGGCCTGGTAGGGCGCCACGACGTCGCGCGTGCCATCGCGCTTGAGCATCGTGTGTCCGATGGCCAGCTCAGCACCCCGAAGTTCCTGCGGCATGTCCGTCGTTGTGGCAGTCATGCCGAGGGGATCCAGCAAATGCTCGCGCATATAGTCATCGTAGGGCTGCTCGCTGACCGCCTCGACAATCTCGCCGACCAGGGTCAGGCCCAGATTGGAGTACTGCCAGTAGCTCGAGGCCGGATACAGGGTCTGCTGCTCGCCCAGGCGCTCGCGAATCTGCGCTTGCGTTGGGAAGGGATAAGCCGGGTCGGTCCAGTAGGGATAGTCAGACTCCCGCGGCAGTCCGGCAGAGTGGGTCAGGATGCCGCGCACGGTGATGGGCTCATCGTCCGAGTGCACATCTTCGATATTGAACCAGTCCAGATAGTCCGCAACGGGCGCATCCAGGCGCACCCTGCCTTCCTCGCGCTGCTGCATGAGTCCAACGCTGGTGAACAGCTTGGAAATGGAGCAGATGGAATAGCGCGTATCGGTAGTCGCTTCCAGTCCTGCCTCGGGATTGGCCAGGCCGAAGGCGCCGCTGGCGACCAGTTCCTGATCATGGACGATGCCCCAGGAGATGGCCGGCACGCGATTGATCTGAGCGTCGTAACGCATCCACTCGCTCCACAGGGTCACCGCGTTGGCGACATCCGGGTGGCTGCTGAGATCAGGGGTATCTTGCGCTGTGGCTGCCGGTACACCCAGCCCGGCGATCACGGCTGAGAGTGCCAGTCGTTTCATCGTGGTCTTGGATCCAGACATTGCATAAGCTCCAGTGCTGAAGGGTGCCAGGTTTCTGATTTATGATTCCGACGTCGAATTCATCTCTGGTGACTCGGCAGCATCCCCGCCGCAAGACGCTTCAAGTTCCTGCAGAACCGCACAGGCGCGGTTCAAGGACTCCGCGTACCACATGAGATCAATCTGAAGCGCATTCGAGTAATTCACGATCGAGAGATAGAGATCGGGCGCCGAAGCGAGCTCGGACAACCGTTGAGAAAAATCGTCGGGACGAGTCTCAGAGGGTATCGCCGCAAGAAAACTTGTCATCTGAAGCTTGTTTCGGTCGTCGCTCACCAAGCGGCGCAAGGCCAGATTGTTGGACGTATGTCGCGTTGCCAGCGTGTCGAATCGCAACAGCGCCTCCACGAGATCGGGAGAACGCAGCGCGTCCATATCGCCTTGGCTGATCAGTTCAGCCGTTGTGTTTGATCCACCGCTGGTCGGCCGCCATCGAATGGAAAACAGCCGATCCGAGGACTCCAAGGCATCACGCTCGATGTTGTCAGCCAGCACATCCTCAGCCAGGCGATTAGCAATCTCGATCCAACTGGTGACATCGTTGACGTGCCGAGTGAGCTCAGACTCAATCTCGATGAACTCCGCCACAAGCCGCGCCTTGATCCTTTCGCCGCGCGATTGTTCGGCCAGGCCCGCGTTCCAGTTCGACACCTGGATGCCGATAAAAACGCCGACCACGACGATCAAAAAGTCGATTGCAACGGCAAACCAATTTTGATCTTGGACATGCTTGATGACGCTTCGAAGGATCATCAGGATGCCTCGGACAACATCTGCTGAATCCGCAGGACGCGATCACTGATCCGAGTCCGCCAGAGCAGCGCGACACTGTGAATGAACATCAACTGCTCCGCAGAATCCTTGAAAGCAGGATTCACGACCATGCTATCGAAATCGTAGTAGATCCGCTCTACCTGGTCGACTTCTTCGATGCTGGTGATGAAGGCGCCATCAATGTTGCGCTGGAATCCTGCGGAAAAAGGCTGTTGAAGATCAATGATCATCTGTGCGAGGAATTCCTGAGCGAAATTAAAGCGCTGAAGAAAATCCTCATAGGCCACCATTTCGTTGACCAGATTCTCGTCCTTGAGCAAATAGGCGCGCCCAGACGACAACAACTCGGTGAACGTACCCGAACGATCGGCGCTGGTTTGCAGCGTGAAGCCCAGATAGAGCGCGCGGTGGACGGCGGCCCGATCTTCCTCTAGAAGCTTGCCTTCACGTAACGCACTCACCAGTGTTTGGAATTCGGACAGTCGATCGCTGTGGAAACTGAGACTCTGCTGCGCATCGACGGAAATCCTCTCGAAATCGACAATCAAACGCTGGATCAGACGCGATTCCTGTCGGTCCTCTAATCGCTGGGCATTCCAGTTTGCGACCTGAATGCCGATAAAGACACCAATGACCACAATGAGAAAGTCTATGCCCACCGCAAACCAGTTCTGTTCGTGAACGTGTTTCATGACAGAACGGAGGATCATCTAGAGATTAGTGGCCCAATGAGCTTGCACTTCGGATCATTATTTTTCATAGCATCTCAACGGGCTTTCTCGCTAAACTTCAAGCCATACACCCAGACTCGAATACTCAACTGGCGATTGAAAACAGCGCAACGCGGAACACATTGCGCCGTTTGAGTTCAGACACTATCCCCAATCGCTAAACCCTATTCCTTCCCATGTTGTCAGGCCTTTA
>JBCDLQ010000284.1:0-4257 GCA_039414335.1 Pseudomonadota bacterium
ATCTACTGGTACACCTATGATGACCAGGGCAATCAGCGCTGGATTCAGGGCGTCGGTCAGCTGGGTGGCGGAGCGGATGGCCAGCCCGTGCGCATCACTTTTGATGATCTCTATGAAACCCGCGGCCCGCGCTTTGGCCCAGACTTCGATCCCGATGCATTGGAAATCTTGCCCGTTGGGACCGGGCAGCTCAGTTTCAGTAACTGCGATGAGGGCCAGTTCAGCTACCGGGTGCTGGGCCAGTCCGCCGTGGTGCCGGTGATTCGTTTGAGCCAGACCATGGGCTCGACCTGTCGTCCGCTGCACGGCGTATCCGGCGAACCGACCCAGGCCTATGCCGGTGAAAGCGGCAGCTGGTTTGATACCGAGACGGCGGGGCAGGGGTTTTCGCTTCATTGGCTGACGCGCAATGAAGCCCTGGTCACCTGGTACACCTACGACGATCAAGGAGAGTCCTACTGGATGGTCGGCAACGGCGTGCGCCTCGGCAAGGACATTATTTTCGAGAACCTGAATGCGACACGTGGCGGGCGCTTCGGCGCAGCCTTCGACCCCGATGAGGTTGAGTTGATTGACTGGGGCCGGCTGGAGTTGACCCTGGGATGCGACGGCGGCGAGGCGCGCTATGACTCGCTGTTGCCGGAGTTCGGATCGGGAGAGATGGAGCTGACACGCCTGACCGCGATTAGCGGCCTGGACTGTGCCTGGGCCCGCCCCGCGATTGGTGATTTGTATCAGGTGTCGGCTCGCTCGATCCCCTTGGGTCCCACGGGTCCTGATGTGGAGAGCGTCGCCAATGGCATTGGCGATGATGGCAGCGTACTGATCACCGACAGAAACCAGTCTGAAGTCTGGCTGTGGCGACCCGATGAGGCGCTGCCCAGTGCGCTGAACTATCCTGCGGCACCGGCGCGCGCGGATTTGAGCGCGGATGGTCAGACCATTGTCGCTCTTGATGAGTTGAGCCCGCTGGTTCGATTCTGGAACCCGGCCGATGGCTGGGACGAATCACTGGCCCTTGTGCCGCCTCCGGGCCCGGTGGACCGGGTGTCCCATTCGGCTACGGCGCTCTATGGATTCATGCGCTTCCCGAACGATGCACAGATGGGCTGGGTCTGGACACCGATGGAAGGCTTCAGGGATTTCGTGACGCCCGAATTGCCAGAGTTCTCGGGAGAGTTTTTCGAGGTTCGCGCCATCTCCGACGATGGTGAGCGTTTGCTCGCCAGCGCCAGCTTCGATGAGCCTCCACCGTCTCAGGCTTTCCAGGATTTTCCAATACTGGTCGAAGATGATCAGGCGCGATTCTTCGTCGATGATGTGGGTCAGGTCATTGGGGGTGAGGGCTTTGGCTGTGATGCGGATTGCCGCACGGTGGCGGGCCTGGCGGAGGACTTCTGGATTCAGCCTGATGGCTTCCCCCATCAGTACCTGGACATCATCGTCCCCTCCATCTCTACCGATGGTGAATTCCAGGCTTTGTCCGGGGACGGCACCATTCTGGTCGGCCAGTTCCGCATCGAGCCGGTGGACAAAGATGATCCGGCGGAACCCTTCCTCTGGTCCCAGGATCTGGGCGTCGTCCTGATCCGCGATCTGCTCGATTCCCTGGACATCAACCTGTTCTTCAACACGGCGTTCAGGGTGCGGGATATCTCAACAGACGGCCTCCGCATGATTCTGGAGTTCGACGTGCCGCAACCGGGGCCCGATCCTGTGCTCAGGACCGCGCTGATTCTGGAGCTGACGCCCCGCTCGCTGCTGGAGTCCGGTTGAGCGGGTTCGATCCAAAGCGGCTATCGATCAACGTGAATTCTCCGCGAGGAACGCATCGACGTCCCGCCAGCCTGCGCTGAAAGGATCAAACTGAAGGGAGTTGTGTCCGGCATTCGGCTGTACTGAATGATGCATCCGGCCCTGGTGCTGTGCCAGCAGCGGCTCGGCGCGTTCAGTCGGCACGATCGTGTCCTGTCCTGCGGTGATCACGATCAATGGCTGGCGAAAGTCACGCAAGGCTTCGAGGTTGTCATAGCGATCTCGCAGCAGCAGCCCGATCGGCAGGAAGGGCATGTGATGACGCGCGGTGTTGACCAGCGAATCGAAGGGCGTGATCAACATCAAGGCCGCGACCGCATCGGGGCGATCGCGCGCCACGGCAGAGGCCACGCCGCTGCCAATCGACTCACCAATGATCAGCAGCGGATCCGTATCCTGCGCGAGTAGGTCATCGACGGCGTCCGCGGCGGCTGCAGTGAACGTGTCTTCCCCAGGGGCCCCGGTCCGAGGCCCGTAGCCCGGGTACTCGAAGACGTAGAGCTGCCATGGGCCTGAGGCCGTGAACTCGGACAACAGGCTGGCGTAGTAAGTCCGATCCAGGGCCATGCCCGCATTGCCGTGAAAGACAAGCGCGCGTCGACGCGGGCCCGGCGTTGAGGCGCTCGTGTCCATCGTCCATCCCAGCCAGTCTCCGGCGTCATTCATCCAGGGGCTGACGCCCCACGCGCTGGCCCGATGCTCGGCCTCGGCCAATTCTAAAACTGTCGGGTAGTAGATCAGGCTGCGCTGCTTCAGCGCGTAGGCGGCGATCAGCAGCAAATAGATTCCGCCGCCGATCAGCAGGATTGTCAGGATGGATTTCAAGCCGGGTGTCTCCGCGTGGCAGCCCTGGTCCCCAGCTTAGTCGATGGGAAGCGTGTTCTCGAAAAATATGGCGTGAGTTCTGGAGGCGCGGCGTACGGGTCCACAAAGGGATCATTCATGTGAAGAGGTACACCGTGAAAAAGCTAGGGATTCTATTGCTGTTGGGCAGCTTTTCGCCGCTGATCTGGCCCGCTGACTTTTGCGTTACGAATTCGGCCCAGCTCCAGCTGGCCCTGAACACTTCCGAAAACAATGGCCAATCCGACACGATTCGAATCGCGGCGGGCAGCTACACGGCGCCGTCTGGAGGTTTCATCTTCTTCCCCCCGCCTGCCGAGGACGGCTTTGATCTGGAGATCAGCGGAGGGTGGACCGACTTCTTCGGCAACCCCTGCGGCCAGCTGCTGAACTCCGACCCGGAACAGACCGTGATCAGCGGTGGTGGCAGCGAACGCGTGCTGGAAATTCGCCTGCCACAGGCGGGCAGCGTTGATGCGCGTAATCTGTCCTTCGTCAGCGGGCAGACCGATGACGTGTTCGGTGGGGGTGGACTTCGTGCTTACCAAACCGTGGGTCAGACCTACGCCGGGACCCTGACGGTCGAGAACAATATCTTTTTGCTCAACACGGCGGAGACCGGGGGCGGCCTGTACATCGGCGCGCTGATCGGAACGGAAACGGTCAACGTCCGGGTTCTGAATAATCTGTTCGTCGGTAATTCGGCGACGCAGCTGCAGGGGGGCGCTGGCGTGATTCAGGTCAATTCACCCTCCCCGCGCGGGGGTATCGGCATCGATCCGAGGCCGGCCGTCACCCTGGCGCACAACACGGTCGTCGACAACACCAGCGTGCAGACCATCGGTGGCTTCTGGATGCTGGGCAATGTGACCAATCTGTACGTGGCCAGCAACAATCTGTGGGGCAACAGCGGCAACGATCTCGAGTGGACCGTCAGCAGCGACAACACGGTGCTGCGCAATAACAACATCCAGAGTTCCTTGTTCAACGTGACCCCAGAATTCGACATCGGCAATATCAGCGTGACGCCTCAGTATGTGGACTGCGGCGCCCTGTGCGTGGACCGTATACCCGCATCCGGCTCGCCCCTGCTCGATGCGGGCTATCAGCCGCTGGCACCCTTCCAGCCCTGGACGCTGCCCGCCAACGATCTGAACGGTGGGCCCCGAGTTCGCGGCACTGCAGTGGATATCGGGGCCTATGAGGGGATTCAGGATCGATTGTTCTCCGATCGCTTCGAGAATTGATGACTTCCAACCGACGGCGTGCTGCCATTCCTGCCACTCTTCAGAGTCTGCTACAGTTTTGGCGCGAGTGCCCGTGTCTCAAGGAAGGGCTGTAGCTCCTGGTGATTCTGGAAAACCATGGAATGAAGACGATCAGCGTGTTGGTTGGCCTGTGTACCTGGGCTTCGTTGAGTTGGGGTGCGGATTTCTGCGTGACGACTTCAGCCGAGCTGCAGGCTGCGCTCACTACGGCTAGAGACAATGGTGAGCACGACATGATTAGGGTGGCTCAAGGCAGTTACCCAGCACCTGTGCAAGGTTTCGTTTTTGCTCCTTTACCATCGGAGGATGACTTCGACCTGGTCCTCGCCGG
>JBCDLQ010000285.1:0-4245 GCA_039414335.1 Pseudomonadota bacterium
CTCGCGAGCAAATGAACTGAAAACGGCTTGAGCGAGCAGTGTTCGATTGACCGCATTGTCGTTCCTGGCGTCGTATTTGCCGCCCCAGCCGTTGAATATGAAATCCAGCGCCCTTGCCCGGCGGTCTGCGCCGAGCAGGCTGATCGGGCCATAGTCCCGACACCAGGTGTCATCGAAGTCAACCACGATGGGATGGAGATCATGAGGGCCTTGAAAACCCGGCAGTTCATCAGCATCCGCTGGATGAACCAGCAGGACCAACGGCTGCAGTTCCAGGAGGGTCTGGATGAAGGCCGAATACTCGGTGCGGATGGAATCGAGCTGATCGGCCCAGTCGCCCAGGCCGTGGGGCCAGGCCAGCAGGACGGCGCTCTGGGGCTCCCACTCGGCAGGAAGGCGCAGCGTTGCCATTTACGGTCGCTGGCCGGTCAGGACTCAGGAACTGGCGGGATGGATCAGTTGCTGTCGGGGTCGCCCTGACTCTCGGCTTCCCGGATCACGGCTTCGCGATGCAGCACGCTTTCGATCACGATGTCGTGCTCGAAATAGACGCTGTAATCGCCGTAGACCCAGCGCGTGATCGGCGGCTGACCGACGGGGCCGGCCCGGTCTTCCGGATCACCGTACTGCTCCCGCACCTCGGTCATGGTCAGGCCATTGACCGGGAGGTCGCGCAGAAGGCGCTCTCTCACTTTTTCAATTAGCAGGATGTCCGCGCTGGCCCAGCTGCTCAAGCTCAAGAAAACCACCCCCCAAATCAGCGTTGCAATCGGCTGTCTGATCATGGTGTTTTTCCTCTTCCTCTGCCGTGAATCGAATCGGGTTCAAGACGGTGGTGAATTCGCATCCTTGCAGGACGCTCGGGCCCGCTAGGCCTGTGAGGCATGCTGACGCTGCGGGCCCCTTTTCACCTCGTCAACTGTGATGGGAGTCTAGCATAGGGGACCCAATCGAGAAACAGAAGGTAAATCATGAAAACTGCTGTAATTACTGGGGCCAACCGGGGCATTGGCCTGGAGCTGGCGCGGGCGCTGGCCGATGACTACGGGATCACTGCCGTGTGCCGCAGCAGTTCACCAGAGCTGGAGGCCACGGGCGCTCGTGTCCTGGATGGCATTGATGTCACTCAGGCCAAGGGAATCGAGGCGCTGAAGGCGGGACTGGAAGATGTCGATATTGACCTGCTGATCAACAACGCGGGTCTGCTTAGGCGCTCAAGTCTTGCGAGCATCGAAGCGGATCTCGATGAGTGGCGGGCCCAGTATGAAGTCAATGCCTTGGGGCCGGTTCGGGTCACTGCGGCCCTGGAGGGGCAACTGCAGCCCGGCGGCAAGGTCGTCATTATCACCTCGCGCATGGGTTCCGTGGCCGACAACAGCTCGGGCGGTGCCTACGCTTATCGAATGTCGAAATCGGCGGTCAACAGCGCGGGGGTATCGCTGGCGCATGAGCTCGCTGATCGCGAGATTGCCGTAGGCTTGTTGCATCCGGGTTATGTCCGAACGGGCATGACGGGGGGTAACGGTCATATCGAGGCCGATGCTTCGGCTGCCCAATTGGTTGAGCGAATCAACGAAATCAGCATGAAAACCACGGGCCAGTTTCGGCACGCCAACGGCGAAGCCTTACCATGGTAAAGCCTAGCCAAGCCGACTCTGCTCGGCCAGTAAACGCAGCCAGGCCTGGTATCGGAACTCCGGTAGCTCACCCGATTCTGCTGCGGCCATCACGGCGCAGCCCGGTTCATGCTGGTGGGTGCAGTCTCTGAATCGGCAGGCGTCGACCCAGGGTCGAAACTCGGGAAAGCCGCTTTCGAGCGCCTGCGGAGGCATCGTCCAGAGTCCGTACTCCCAAACACCAGGTGTGTCGACGAGCCAACCGCCTTCGGGCAGGTGGCACAGTCGAGCCGAAGTCGTGGTGTGGGTGCCTTTGCCCGTTACGGAAGACAGGGCGCCGGTTTGTCGATCCAGATTGGGGATCAGTGCATTGACCAGCGAGGTCTTGCCCACGCCGGACTGACCGGCGATGAGGCTGGTCTTGCCCAGGAGCAGGTGCTTGAGTTCTTCAATCTGTGGTTCAGGCTTGCACTGGGTTCGAATGACGCGATATCCCAGGGCAGAAAGGGCCTCCAGCTCGGTGAAGGGGGGCTGCTGGTGCGCATCGAGGTCGGATTTGTTCACCACGATGACCGGCTCGATGCGGCAGATGTGACAGGCCGCCAGGTAACGATGGATCAGGTCCGCGCTGGGTGCTGGTTCGGCTGCGATGACGATCAATGCCTGGTCCAGATTGACCGCAATCGGCTTGAAGCGGCCGCGAGGATCGCCTCGGCCAAATTGATTGCGCGCAGGCTCGACCTCGACCAACTCGTCTTGCTCATCGAGAACGACCGTCTGGCCGGGCAGGGGACGTTCCAGCCGCCGAGGCATGTGGAAGGCGACGAGTCGCTCCTCGTTGGTCTCCGCGACTGCCCGATTCGACCAAGCCTCGATGACGGTCGCCGGCTGGCTCATGCGTTCATCCGCTCGCCGGCTTGGTATAGTGCCAGCCCGCCCCAGGAGGATGCACCCGAGTCATGGACAACAGCCGGCTGATCTGGATCGATCTCGAAATGACCGGGCTGAATCCGGACACGGATCGCATCATCGAAATCGCCACGATCGTTACCGATCAGGAGCTGAATGAGGTGGCCGTCGGCCCGGTCATTGCGATCGATACGCCGGCGGAAGCGCTGGATGCGATGGATGAGTGGAATCAGACCATCCATGGCGGCTCGGGCCTGATTCAGCGCTGCCTCGACAGCACCATCAGCCTGGCCGAAGCCGAGCGACGGACGCTGGCGTTTCTCCGTGAGTATCTCGAAGCGCGACAGTCGCCCATGTGCGGGAATTCCATCTGTCAGGATCGGCGCTTTCTGGCGCGTGGCATGCCAGGGCTGGAAGCCTTTTTCCACTACCGCAATCTTGATGTCAGTACGATCAAGATCCTGGCTCAGCGTTGGGCACCGGCGGTGGCCGGCGGCATGAGCAAGTCCAGTTCCCACCAGGCCCTTGACGATATCCGTGGCTCGATTTCTGAGCTCAAGTATTACCGTAATTATATGGGCCAACTCTCTGGTTTCACTGAAAACTAAGATTGGTTAGCCTTATTTCTTGGCGAGCATGCGCCAGGTATCGACCACCGTATCCGGGTTCAGGGACATGCTCTCGATGCCCTGTTCCAGCAGCCATTCGGCCAGATCCGGGTAGTCGGACGGTCCCTGGCCACAAATTCCGATGTATTTGCCTTTCGCCCGGCAGGCCTTGATTGCCATGCTGAGCAGGGCCTTGACCGCACCATCGCGCTCATCGAAGCGATGGGCAACCAGCGCCGAATCGCGATCCAGGCCGAGGGTCAGCTGGGTCATATCGTTTGACCCGATCGAGAAGCCGTCGAAATGCTCCAGGAACTCATCGGCCAGCAGGGCATTGGACGGTAGCTCGCACATCATGATGAGCTTCAGGCCGTTTTCGCCGCGCTTGAGGCCGAACTCCTCGAGCACGGCCACTACGTCGCGCGCTTCATCGACCGTGCGCACGAAGGGAATCATGGCCCAGACGTGCTCCAGACCCAGCGTCTCTCGAACCTTTCGCAGGGCGCGGCATTCCAGCTCAAAAGCGTCCTTGAAAGTCTCGTCGACATAGCGGGAGGCACCGCGCCAACCGATCATCGGGTTTTCTTCGTCCGGCTCGTATTGCTCGCCGCCGATGAGATTGGCGTACTCATTGCTCTTGAAGTCCGACAGGCGGACGATGACCGGATGTGGCCCGAAGGGTGCTGCGATCGTCGCGATACCTTCGGCCAGCTTGTCGACATAGAAGCTGATCGGGTCGCTGTAGCCGGCGATGCGACGGTCGATTTCCGCACGCACCTCATCATTCTGCTGGCTGTATTCGAGCAGGGCGCGCGGGTGGATGCCGATCATGCGGTTGATGATGAATTCGAGGCGAGCGAGGCCGATGCCATGATTCGGAATCTGAGCGAAATCGAAGGCACGATCGGCGTTGGCCACGTTCATCATGATCTTGAGGGGAGCCGGGGGCATTTCGCCCAGCGTGTCTTCAGTCCGGCTGAAGGCCAGCTCGCCCTTGTAGATTCGACCCGTATCGCCTTCGGCGCACGCGACTGGGGCCTGTTGGTCATGGGGAATCCGCTCGGTGGCATCGCCACAGCAAACGACTGCGGGAATGCCCAGCTCACGCGCGA
>JBCDLQ010000286.1:0-4241 GCA_039414335.1 Pseudomonadota bacterium
TCACGGAAGACGAATTGACGGAGGCCCTGGGTCTCCTCGTCAAAGGGAAAGTGCAATGAATGAGAACGACCTTCGCGTCTTCATCGACGCGGTCAGCCACTATTTCTCCCAGATGACCGGACGGCCGGGCAAGGTGCAAACGCCGTACCTGCACGAAGACGCCGACGTCCTCGCCCATGAGTTCACGGGCATCATCGGCATCTCCGGCCGCAAGAAGGGCGTGGTCTATTTCACCACGCCGCCGGGCCTGCTCAGCCACCTGCTCCTCTTGCTGGAGGAATCCGACAAGACCGATTCCCTCATGTGCGACCTCGTCGGTGAGATCGCCAACACCATCGCTGGCAATGCGCGTCAGTACTTCGGGCCTGATTTCATGATCTCCGTTCCGGTGGTTGTGCAGGGTCAGCCCGAGCGTATTCGCGTTCCCGAGAATTGCCGTTCCTTCGTCATCCCCGTCAATTGGCAAAATCATGAATCAGCAGTCATCGTTGGAATTCAGTAAGTCCCTCGTCTTCGCCCTGATATCGCTGGGGGCGTTGCTCATCCTGCCCAGTCCACTGCAGGCTCAAGAGGGCAACAGCGGCACGTGGGATGCGTCCGTGCGCTATCGCCTAGAGTTGGTCGACGACGATCGATTGAGCGAGGACGCGGAGGCCAGCACGGCTCGCTTGCGCCTGGGTTACCGCAGCGCCGAGTCTTCAGGCTTTTCCTTCCGGGTTCAGGGCGAGGGCGTGGTGCACGTTGGCCCGGACTACTTTAATGACACGCGTAACGGCGAAACTCAATTTCCCGTCGTCGCCGACCCGGACGGCTTCAACCTGAACGAGGCCTACGTCCAGTACCGCAATGACAGTCACCGTGTGACCGTAGGACGCCGGGCGATCAATCTCGACAATCAGCGTTTTATCGGCTCGGTCGCCTGGCGCCAGAACGAGCAGACCTATGACAGCGCCGTGTGGGAGTTCACTGGCCTGGACGACAGTACCTTCACTTACGGCTACATCGACCAGGTGAATCGCATCTTTGGCCCCGATTCCGGTACGCCCACGGACGAGTTCGACAGTGAATCACACCTCCTGAACTTCAACACGGGGCTTGGCTTCGGTCGCTTGAGTGCCTACGCCTATCTGCTGGAGTTCGATAACGCCGCAGCACTGTCCACCCAGACCTACGGGCTCCGTCTGGCAGGCGCACTGGCCGACAACGATCAGTACCGATTTGGGTACCAGCTCGAGTTCGCTGCCCAGAGCGATTACCAGAACAATCCCATCGACTACGACGCCAACTACTACCTGGCCGAGTTGAATGCGGCTCAGGGTGTGTGGTCCGGCGCGCTGGGTATGGAGGTGCTGGAAGGGGACAACGGCTCTGCCGGACCCAGAGGATTCGTGACACCGCTGGCAACCCTGCATAAATTCCAGGGATTTGCAGATCTGTTTCTCGTCACGCCAGGATTTGGTGTGGTCGATCAGTACATCAAGGCCCAGTACCGGCAGGATCGGCTTGGTTTGACGCTGGCGTACCATCGTTTCGAATCGGACCGGGGCAGCCTTGATCTCGGTACGGAAATCGACCTGACGGCCAGCTATGGCCTGGGCGAGTGGGGGTCACTGCTGTTCAAGTATGCGCGCTTCAATGCGGACGAGTTCGCTCGCGATCGCTCGATCTTCTGGTTCCAGTACGCCTACAACTTCTGACATCGAACGGCTGTTTCAACAGGGCAGTTCAGGAATCAAGACCCTGGCGCCTGGTAGCGCACTCATCGAGAATTCGTGGCATGCTGGCGACGGTTCTGTTGGAGGTCGACGATGAGCGCTTTTCGCAGAGTACTGGAGTGGGTGCTGCTTCTGGGAGTTCTGAATTTGATCGGCTGCGCAGTGGTCGAGGACGGCCTGCGCCAGGCCGGTGAGTCCTATCAGTGTGAGCGCGAGGCCGCCAACCGACCTGACGAAGCCCAGCGTCGCGCGGAATGCCAGCAGCGAGTCGCCACAATCAACGCCCAAAGCGATCCGGAATAAGTCCTCTCTCTCGATGCTGATCCGCGCAGCGGTAACTTGAGCGACGGTGCTGGTTCGGCGCAAGATGGGTGCGGGTTTTGTCAAAGGAGTCGAACATGTCTTATGTCGATGGCTACGTGCTCGCGGTGCCGACCGCTAATAAAGCGGCCTATCTGAAGTTGGCTGAGGTTGCGGCCGCGGTGTTCAAAGATCACGGTGCTTTGCAGGTGGTCGAGTGTTGGGGGGCAGACGTTCCCGACGGAGAACAGACCTCATTTCCCATGGCCGTAAAGTGCGGCGAGGATGAAACGGTGGTCTTTTCCTGGGTGAAATGGCCTTCGAAGGCCGTTCGGGAATCCGGCATGAAAGCGATGATGGAAGATGAGCGGATGAAGGGCTGGGGACCGGACAACATGCCCTTCGACGGCAAGCGGATGATTTTTGCGAGTTTCGAAACGCTGTTGGAAGCCTGAGTCCAGTTTCCGATTTCCCGGTTCTCGAAATACTCCTTGCAACCTTTTTGCTGATTACTGCGTCATGACCAATAAGGGCTCGGCCGTGCCGTGCCCCATTTATTGGCAGCTGAGGGAAACCGTCATGATGCGGAACAGAAAAATCCAGCGGTGGATCATCGCTTTGCTGACGCTGACTTGCTGTTGCTTCGCAGCAGCTCAATCAGACGACGCTCCATTCGAGACCGAACGCTTCGAATTCAGTGTTGGGGGCCATCAGCTGGTCGGCTTGCTGGATCGTCCCGAAGACCCATTGGCCACCATCATCATCGTGCCGGGCTACGGCGAGACCCGCGTGTTGGAGCAGAATGCGTGGTTCGGCCTGCGATCCTTCTTCGCGAAGCTCGGTCTGAATGTGCTGATCTGGGACAAGCGCGGTTGCGGTGAGAGCGAGGGCGAGTTCGACATCAACCAGCCGGTGGCCAGCAGTGCTGAAGAAGTTGTCGCCGCCGTCCAGGCGCTGCGTTCGCACGGTCTGACCGGTGTCGAGCGAATTGGCCTCTGGGGGGTCAGCCGGGCCGGCTGGATCGCACCTCTGGCCATGCAGGCCGAGCCGGATATTGCCTTCTGGATTTCCGTCAGCGGGACCGACGATAAGGAAAACGCCCGCTATCTGCTGGAATCCAACTGGCGCATCGAAGGTCGATCCGAAGCCGAAGTCGAGTTGCTGGTATCGGAATGGCAGAATGGCTTCAATACGGCCTGGCAGGGCGGCAGCTACGCTGATTATCTGGCGGCCACGACCACCCTGCGGGACAATCCCTTCATGCACTTCATGGGCTGGGGTGGTTCGGTTTCTGAGGCTGATTTTTACGCCTATCAGGCGCAGTTCGAAAGCGGTGAACTGCGCGTTGATCCTGAGACGCAGCTACAGATCGTCGTGCCGGACTTCAGGCCGCTGTTGAGTTCCATTGATCGGCCGGTGCTGGCCCTGTTCGGTGAGAAAGATACGAACGTCGATTGGCGTTCAACGGCGGCGCTCTACCGGGAAACGCTGGGCGCCAATCCGGAAGCGGATCTCACCCTTCTGACCTTTCCGGAGGCGGATCACATGATTCAGCTGGCTGAAACGGGCGGCGTGCGCGAAGGGCGGAACCGCACAGAGGCACGCTATCCCCCAGGCTATGCGGAGTCGATGCGCCACTGGTTGATCAGTCAGGGACTGGGTCGCCGCTGAGGTCTCAGCAGCGACAAGGCAGGGTTCAGCCTTCTTCCACGCTGATGCTGAGCGGCTGTCCTAGCAGCTGTTCCATGGGCATGGGCCACCAGCCTGAAGGTGACACACGCTCCAGCGCTTCATCGGGGCTGACCCCGTGATACTTCACCAGCCAGGCCGCATACATCTGGCTGGCTCGATAGCCGGAGCCACAGTGCAGCAGCACCTGATCGGTTCCTGCGGCCTCCATCAGGGCGTTGAATTCTTCCAGCTTCTCCGGTGAATAGCCGTCTTCGCCTCGCGAGATGCCGATCTCGTGGTAACTCACGCCGGCGTCGGACAGGAGCCCGGGCTGATCGAAACTCAGGCCTTCGACTTCTGAACGGGACCGGAAGTTGATGACCGTTCCGACGCCGTTGGGCTGCAGGCTCTCAAGCACCTGGGCCGAAGGTTGGCCGCCGATGATGATGCGCTCATCGACGGTGTAGTTGTCGTTCAAGTAGTCGGCCAGAGGCGAGGACGTTTCGTGATCGTCGGCTGCGGCGTTCAGGGTGAAGAGCAGCAGCAGGGTCTTCA
>JBCDLQ010000287.1:0-4226 GCA_039414335.1 Pseudomonadota bacterium
CAGCTCGGGCAGTGAGCGCTCGTCGGGCTCGAAAGTGCCATTGACGTCGAAATCGACCCAGCCCACCAGCTGCGCCGGTGATCCCGTCTGGTTGTTGACCGTGACGGTCAGACAGTATTCATTGACGTCCGGATCCGTGGTGTAGCTACCGCAAACCCAACCCTGCCCCGGCAGCCTGGGCCCGGGGTAGGTGATCGATGTTGATTCATCGGAATTGAGACTGTTGTCGTCGCCATCGGAACCCGTCGAGATCTGCGGCGCGGACTCGCCGTCAGCGGGCAGCGTCCCCATGAACAGACGCTCACGATCACTCAGACTGTGACGCGGGCAATCGGCGAGCACGCCATCACAGAAGGACAGGGGCGCATCGCCGTAGTCATAAGCGCAGAACGCGAGATCGCTGATACCGATGATCTGGAATACCGAATCATCGTTCGGTTCGTTGCCTTGCGCATACTGAATCTGAACTTCACTGACTGCGCCGCCGAAGACATAGTTGATATTGCCGTCGGTAGTCCCCGCGCCGGCAGCCAGATCGGTTTCTATCCAGGCTCCAGCGAAGGCAAGGTTGGCCGTGTTATCCACAGTCTGGTGAACCTTCACCTGACCCTGAGGCCCAGTCGCACGGACGCGAACATAGTCTTCCCAGCTTGTCGTCCCGCCGCCCTTGTCGACATCCAGCAAGGAGAAGCTGAGTTGCGTTACCGGCGTACTGAAGCTGAAGGTCGCGGACTCGGCGATCAGCTCCGTATCGTCTCCGGCCACACCATTCGTGTCGGCATCCATGGAAAGCGCGTAATAACCCGGATGAGCGCCCAGCGTTCCCGTCGATGTCAAATAGCTGGTGGAGACATCACCGGGTGGTTCTCCTGATGTCGACAGCTGGGTCAGCGTCACGTTGTCGGGGACCACGTTGGCTGAAGTGAAAGCCACGTTATTGCCATTACCGCCCCAATCAAAGCTGGATGTCGCCGTGCAGACTTGAGGCAGCGGCGGTGCCGACGTGTCGATGAGTACGAGTTCGGCCCGCTGCAGGCTACCCGTATCACCACCGCCTGCATCGTCACAGAGTCGAAGCGTCCAGTTGCCGGCGGACGTGCCGCTGTAGAACGTATCCAGGCCGGGTACCGCGATCAATCGACGATAGTTGATCACGCCACCGGCAACGGTCAGCGGGTCAGCATCGCCGTCATTGACGACCGTTCCTGGATCAGCGTTTGCGCTATAGGTCGCGTTGATATTGGCAAGGGCTCCACCGGACAGGCTTTGCAGCACTTGTGTGCTGCCGTCGGGAGCTTCCAGGGTCAAAATCAATTCAGCACGATCGGGATGATCAATTTCAACGCCGATCGCAATCGTCCCAAAACCGCCTACATTGAAAGCGTCGCTCACCGTAAAGGTACGAGTTACCTCTGTCGGGCAGCCATTATTAGGAATCGCCAGCACGTTTGTATCTTCGAAGGTATGGATCGTACCTTCAGAAAGCAGAGTACCGCCGGGCGCGGGATCAACAGTCAACGTGAAATTCTGCGTGTCATCGGGTGGCGTTCCGTTGCTGGCCGTGATCACGAGGGGATAAACGCCCGCGCTGCCAGAAACCGGCGTACCCGAAAGCTGGCCCGTTGCGGCATTAAAGCTCACGCCCAAGGGCAGTGTTCCTGTCAGGCTGAAGGTGATGGGCAAGGTGCCCGTCGCCGTCACGTTGAAAGTGCCCGGCACCAGCTCATTGAATGTCGTCGCATTGGCGCTGGTGACCGTCGGGGAAACAGTCACATCGCTGAGCGTCAGTGCAGCAGCGGTCACAGTTCCCGGATCAGCATTCCAGCCATCTCTGAACCGAAGGGTCCAAGTGCCGTTGATCTGTGCAGGCGTCAGCCCCCCGAAGGCGGTCAACAGGCTGGTATTGGCAGCAGGCGCCGTCGTTGGGCCGGCCACGGAGGTGCGATAGCTGCCAGCGGGCACCGTTGTGCCTCCGCCAACGCCTGCAGCTGCAGTCCAGAAGTTGCCAACCGCACCGTCGTTGAAAATGTAGGTGGCACCCAGATTCGAGCTGTCGCCGGCTGCACCGGCAAAGGTTGCACCGACCCGGCTGAAGATGACGAAGCTCCCGGGATTTCCCGGCGTCACTCCAGGCGGCGCCAGCACAACGTCTAGATCACCCAACCAGGTATGGGTCGCAGTGATCGATAGAGACACATCCGTCAGTGAACCGGTCAGACCGGAGACGGCGAAGGTCACATCCAGTGGCGGCCCGTAGTTGGCTGGGCCCGCACCCGCACCATCTGGAATCGCGCCCGTTCCGGCCCCAGGAAAGGTCTGGGCCAGGGACATTGCCGGCAGTGCCAGCAAAATCAGAAGTATTGAGGCGTTGGAAATGCCAGGAAGATTTGTCAGGTATTTCAATGAATTGCCCCCGGACTTGAAGCCTGGTCAGGCTCGTGAGCCAAAACGATCAGCGGACACGCCAAGAACCCCCTTGACGAGTTTGCCCGATTTTAGCGCTGCAGACTCATTTGATCAACGCGCAGACCGTTCGAGCGACCGCCAGATGCAAGTCGCTCGAATCCAAAACTGCGGAATGTGGGCCCGGCGGCGAGATCCGCCGCCGGGCCTGATACGGGCTTACTGGCTGACCGGCATACTCGGATCACCGAACAGGGTCAGTCCGCGGACGATGTCCATGTATTCCGGATTGTTGGTAGCAAGATCGACCTTCGCATCGAGCAAGGCATCGCCCAGGCGAGCACCTGGCTGCTGCAGACGCGGCAACAGGTTCAACGCCATGGCGAGATCACTGGTGTGCTCGGTCAGACCCGAAGAGGCGAACATGGCCACGGCACCCTTAGTACCGGAACTCATCCAGCCATGCGACATGGTGTTGAATTCGGGGGCGACGAAGTAGCCACCCCAGCAACCAAACTCGGTGACGATGGGCGATGCACCAGCATTGGCCATGATGGTGCTGATCTGGCTACTCTGTACCAGTAACTCACGAGACCAGATCGTCGGCGCACCGTGGCCAAAGTAAGCCACTAGTGAACGACCATCATCGAGTGCCGTCACCATCGAATCACGAGCAGATTGAACGCCCGCACTGCCTACCGGGAAATCATCCAGATAGACGCGCGTGACGTCCTGCTGCCAGCCAGCTGGCATCTGCGAAATGATCTGGTCAGCCTCACCCGCATAATCTGCACCCTCAGCTTCGTTGCCACGTTCTGCAGCGAACAGCACGCTGGGTTCAACGTTGGTCGGGTGAGCAAGAATGCGATTGACCAGATCGGTCAACTCGCCTTCGGTTCGAACAGGCAGGCGACCCACGGCCACTTCAGGCGCCTCGTCTCCATCCAGGTCAGCGAACAGATGGTCCAATGGCGCGTGTGTCAGCACCGGATGAACCTGACCGTAGAGCGTTGGAACGTCACTGACACTGCCAGTATCGAGTCGGCCGAGATAGTCGTAGGTGTCTCCACCGACCAGAATCACATAGCGCGTGCCGAGTAATTCTTCGGCATCACGAAGGAAGTTACGAATCGCTTGTGGATCAACGATGCCTTCGTTGTAATGCTCATAGAGATGTTCCACATCGATAGAGCGAGCCGTGATGCCCTGACTCCGACGGGTCTCAAGCAACGGTTCAATACCGTCCATGAATCGGGCCGGTGAAATCGCGATAAGATCAGCACGATCTCCGAGCAACGGATGATCGGAATTTGGCGCCAGTCGAAGTTCGGGGCTACCCGTTTCGTTGGCATCAATCACGATCAACTGATCGGCGGCGCCTCTTTGATCTTCAGTGCCGGTCAGCAGTTCGCTCGTACGAATCGTGGCGACGTACTCGCCCTCAACAAGCTGAAGATCGAAATTGAGCAGTTGCTTGATGGTTTCCCCTGAGGCTTGCACAGCGATCAGCTGACTAGACGCCAGCCCGGAAACGACAATCTGCTCGCACGCACTGCCGCATTGCGCCGGTGCTTGAGCACTTTCGAAGGAGCGCAGACTGATACCGTCGAAGCGATATTGTAATTTGGACGTTTGAACACCGCCCGCGGCGATCGGTCCTGTTAGCGGCACGCTGGCACCAATTTCAACGGCTTCGATCCGAAGCACGTCAGCCTGGTTACCTGTGGGCAAGAGATTGATCTCGATCTGGTTGCCGCCGGATCGCAGCACCTGCTGGCCCAAGGGGAATCCGAACTGCTGCGAACGGATGCCGTCGAAAGCAC
>JBCDLQ010000288.1:0-4222 GCA_039414335.1 Pseudomonadota bacterium
CGAGAAGTGTGGCCCGAAGACGGCGGCCAAATGGCTGAAGCAATACGGCAGCCTGAGCGAGCTGATTGCGCGCGCGGACGAAGTGGGCGGGAAGATCGGTGAAAACCTGCGCGCGGCACTCGAGCAATTACCCCTGAGTCGCGAGCTGGTTGCCCTGAACGAACAGGTCTCCCTGGACCAGGCGCCGGATGCCATTGGCGCACCGGCACCCAGGGCCGATGCGCTTGTCGGGCTTCTTAAGACCTTCGGATTTACGTCCTGGCTGCGCGATTTTCAGAGCGGGGAGGGCGGTGAGGCCGCCGAAGCTGCGGTGGCCGCCGATCAGGCCGAGCTCGAGGTGGAGCTGGTCACGACCAAGGCGGAGCTCGATGCGCTGATCAAAGCGCTGGAATCGGCCGAGATCATGGCCTTCGATACGGAAACCACCAGTCTCGAACCGCTGGATGCGGAACTGGTCGGCCTGGCCTTCGCGGTCAAGACCGGCCAGGCCTGGTACGTGCCCCTGCGTCACGTTGATCAGGAGGTCGAGTTCAGCGTCGATGAAGTGCTGGAGCGGGTGGCACCGATCCTTGCCGATCCGGACCGGCCCAAGGTCGGTCAGCACCTCAAGTACGACCTCAACGTGCTGCGCCGGGCCGGCCTGGAGCTCAACGGCATTGCGCACGACACGATGCTGGAATCCTACGTCTTCAACTCCACCGCGACCCGCCACGACATGGATTCGCTGGCCGGCCGCTATCTCGGACGCCAGACCACCAAGTACGAGACCGTGGCCGGCAAGGGCAAGGCCCAGGTCACCTTCGACCAGGTTCCCGTCGCCCAGGCGGCCGACTACGCCGCCGAGGACGCCGATGTCACGCTGTCCCTGCACGAGTCGCTCTGGCCGCAGCTGCAGGAGCAGTCCGGCCCGCAGTCCATCTACGAGTCACTGGAAATTCCACTGATCCCGGTGCTGGCGCGCATGGAGTGGGCCGGCGTGGCTCTGGATCCTGATCGCCTGGCGGCCCAGAGCGCCGAGCTGGAAGCTCGACTGGGCGAGCTCGAGGCCGGTGCTCATGAGGCAGCCGGCCGCAGCTTCAATCTGGGTTCTCCCAAGCAGCTGCAGGAAATCCTGTTCACGGAACTCGAGCTGCCGATCATTCGCAAGACGCCCAAGGGCCAGCCTTCGACGGCCGAAGACGTGCTGCAGGAGCTGTCCGAAAACTATGAACTGCCCAAGCTGATTCTGGAGCACCGCAGCCTGGCCAAGCTCAAAAGCACCTACACGGATCGCCTGCCCGAAAAGATTCATCCCGATACGGGTCGTATCCACACGCACTATCACCAGGCGGTGGCGGCGACGGGTCGATTGTCTTCGGCCGATCCGAACCTGCAGAACATTCCGATCCGGACCGCCGAGGGTCGGCGGATCCGCAAAGCTTTCGTCGCGCCCGAGGGTCAGGTACTGCTCGCGGCTGATTATTCTCAGATTGAGCTGCGCATCATGGCCCATCTGTCCGACGATGCCGGCTTGCTCGACGCCTTTTCCAAAGGCCTCGATGTCCACCGCGCGACCGCGGCCGAGATTTTTGACTGCACACCCGACGCGGTTGAAGATGGCCAGCGCCGCGCCGCCAAGGCGATCAATTTCGGCCTGATGTACGGCATGAGCGGCTGGGGTCTGGCCAAGCAGCTCGACGTGGATCGCAAGGAGGCCGATGCCTATATCGAGCGCTACTTCGAGCGCTATCCCGGCGTGCGCAACTACATGGAACAGACCCGGGCCCAAGCCCGCGAGAACGGCTATGTGGAGACGCTGTTTGGCCGACGCCTGTGGCTGGACGAGATTCGCGCGCGCAATCCGCAGCGTCGTCAAGCTGCGGAAAGAGCGGCGATCAACGCGCCCATGCAGGGCACGGCCGCCGACATTATCAAGCGCGCCATGATCGACGTGGACCACTGGATCGAGGCCGAGCAGGTACGGGCCCGGCTGGTCATGCAGGTGCACGATGAGCTGGTGCTGGAAGTGGAGCAATCGGCACTGGAATCGGTCCGTCAGGGGGTGATCGATCGCATGTCGGCAGCGGCCGAACTGAAGGTGCCGCTGGAGGTCGAAGCGGGTAGCGGCCTGGATTGGGATTCTGCCCACTGATTTCGCCCCTATTCAGCGCCTGTTCAGGTCCAACTATCTGATTCAAAACAGAAACTAAAAAAATACGATTTTTTTCGTTCATTTTTGAAACTTTTTTGGAATTTTCCCGGTCTACTCTCATAACCATGTGCATGGTTCGGCCTGTCTCCCTCCCTAGACAGGCCAACACGGATTCGGTGTCAGTCCCCAAACCGGATCCAACTCTAGGCCCCGGGTCCTCCCTCGCCCGGGGCCTAACCTTATCTGCAGATCGCCACTCATAGTCCCCTGAGCTGAATTGACGGGCTGGGTATACTCGTCGGAGACTCAATCTCCCTGATCTACAGGCAAAGACCACTCCGACCATGCTTCAAGTCATCATTCTGGCCGCCGGTGAAGGCAGGCGAATGAACTCGGCCCGTCCCAAGGTGCTGCAGCCGATCGGCGGGCGGCCCATGTTGGAACATCTCATCGATTCGGTCGCTGAGCTGCAGCCGGAGCGTGTCCATGTTGTGATCGGTGCTGGGGCCGAGCAGGTCCGTGAGGCCCTGTCAGACTCAAGCTGCGAATTCGTCGTCCAGTCTGAGCGCCTGGGTACGGGTCATGCGGCGGCTCAAGCCTTGCCGGCGATCGATCCTGCGGCTCGCGTCCTCGTGCTGCCTGGTGATATGCCGCTGGTGCAGGCCGAAACGTTGAAGACCCTGTTGGCCGTTGACGCGGACCTCGCCGTGCTGAGTTTTCACGCTGAGGATCCCACGGGCTATGGCCGGATTCTCCGGGACCAAACGGGCGCTGTCTCGGCGATTCGAGAAGAAAAGGACGCCAGCGATCAGGAGCGCCAGGTCCAGGAGGTCAATAGTGGTGTTCTGGCCGCCGACGCCCGATCACTGGCGGACTGGCTCTCTCGGCTCAATGCGGACAATGCGCAGGGCGAGTACTACCTGACCGACTGTATCGGCCTGGCGTCCGATGAGGGGCTGGCGGTCCGCGCCGTAATGGCCGAGCAATCCGACGAGCTGTTGGGCGCGAACGATCGCGCGCAGCTGGCGAATCTCGAGCAGGTCTATCAGCGCCGTGCGCGCCTGGCGCTGATGCAGGCCGGTGCCACCCTGGCTGATCCGGACTCAGTCCAGATTCGTGGGAAAATCGAGCTTGGGCAGGATGTCTTTATCGACTGCAATGTGACCTTGATTGGCCGAGTTTCCCTCGGTGACGGGGTGCAGGTGGGTACGGGCTGCGTGCTGCAGGATGTCCGGCTGGCCGCCGGGACCGAGCTCAAGCCCTATTGCGTAGTCGAGGAGGCCACGACGCTGGGCGCTTGCAGCGTCGGGCCCTTCGCCCGCCTGAGGCCAGGCACGGAACTCGGCCCTGAGGTCAAGATCGGCAATTTCGTCGAAACCAAGAACGCCCGCTTCGCCCAGGGCGCGAAGGCCAGCCATTTGAGCTACATCGGCGATGCGGAGGTGGGGGCGGACGCCAATCTGGGTGCTGGCACGATCACCTGCAACTACGATGGTGTCAACAAGCACCGCACGCAGATCGGTGCCGGGGCCTTTGTCGGCTCGAACAGCGCGCTGGTCGCACCGGTCAAGGTGGGGGATTCTGCCGTCGTGGGCGCAGGCACGGTGCTGACTAGGGATGCACCCGACGGCGAGTTGACCGTGGCCCGTGCTCGCCAGCGCAGTATTACCGGATGGTCTCGACCCGAAAAGAAGAAGCGCGAACCCTAACGCTAGCTAGCTGCGTGGCGCGGGCACCGAAGAAAGAAGCAAACGGCGGCGGCCGGCCGCAAGAAAGAAAGAGTCGTCGAAGCGATGGCCGCCACCGAAGACTTCGAGGTCGTGGACCTGGCCGCTCGCTCGTCCGCGGAGGAGCCGCTCGCTCTGAACAAGGAGCTGATGAAAGAAGACGACGTAGCGAAGAACACGTACGAAACGTCGTTGGAGGCGTCGGCGGCGATGCTGGCGAAACTGCCGGAGGACGCTTTTGCGACGAAGGAAGAGGAACACCGGTTCGGTCTGGCGCTGCTGCTCAAGTCGTACGTGCCGAACGTGGACTGCGAGAGTTTGGTGAACGACGCGCGGTACGGGGGCGTGGCCGTCGTCGATAAAC
>JBCDLQ010000289.1:0-4222 GCA_039414335.1 Pseudomonadota bacterium
CGGGCTGGTTGCTGCGATATCCGCGACGGTCAGCACGAACAGGTGATCCAGACGGCGCTGAGTCTGGACGTGATCGACAAAGCGCTCGACCACGGCTGGGTCGGAGACATCCTCGCGCTGGCTGGTCCTGGACATGATCAGATGGTCTTCGACCAGCCAGACCACCAGGTCCCGATCTTCCTCGCTCAGATCCAGGCGGTCGACAAACTCGCGCGCGTCGATCGCACCCAGCTCTGAATGATCACCACCCCGCCCCTTGGCGATGTCGTGAAAGATCGCGGCCAGGTACAGGACTTCCGGTCGCTCGATGCGCTGACACACCTCGATCGCGTGGCCGAATCGATCGGGATCGCGACCATAGGTGAATCGGCGCAGATTGCGCACCAGGAACAGCGTGTGCTGATCGACCGTGTAGACGTGGAACAGGTCGAACTGCATGCGGCCGGTGATTTCGCCGAAAGCCGGCACTAGCACGCCAAGGACGCCGTAGCGATTCATCCGTGCCAGCTGGCTGTAAACCAGCCTGGGGCTGCGCAGGATGGTCAAAAACATCTCGAGAATGCGCGGATCAGTCCGGTAGTTCTCGTCGACCAGATACAGATGCTCGGTGATGAGCCGGATCGTCGACGCTCGCACGCCGCGCGTATCCGTGTTCTCGCACAGTACGATGAACAAGCGCATGATCAGCTCGGGCTTGAAGACCAGGGCATGGGCGTCCTTGAGCTCGAGATAGCCGTCGCGCACTCGGAAGTACTCGTCGAGGTCGAAGCTCGGCAGGTGTTCGCGGCCGGCCAGCAGCTCTTCATCGAAGCTTTGCAGCAGGCGCTCATTCAGCGAGGCCATCTGCATCACGCTGCGGTAGTAGCACTGCATGAATCGTTCGACGGGCACATTGCTGTCCTGCGTATCGCCGAAACCGAACCACTCGGCCAGCCGGCGCTGGTGCTCGAATAACAAACGCTCTTCCGCGCGGCCGGCTGCCTCGTGCAAGGCCCAGCGTACATTCCACAGGAAATCACGGCTGGCGACCAGATCCTCGTGCTCGCGCTCGCTCAGGAATCCGTGTTCGACCAGCCCATGCAAGGTCGAGGTGCCAAAATGGCGATGGGTGACCCAGGCGATCGTCTGGAAATCCCGCAAGCCACCGGGGCCATCCTTCAGATTGGGTTCGAGGTTGTAAATCGTGTCGGCGTGCTGGGCATGGCGACCATGCTGCTCTTCCAGCTTGGCGGAAAAGAAGGCGTCGCCCGGCCACATTTCAGCAGACTGCATCGCCTGATCGAGCGCCGCGTACAAGGTGCCCTCACCCGCCATCAAGCGAGCTTCCATCAAGTTTGTGGCCACGGTGACGTCCTGGCCACCTTCGCGCAGGCAATCACTGACCGTGCGCACGCTGTGCCCCGGGTGCAGTTCCGCGTCCCAGAGCGCCTGGATGAAGCGTTCGATCTCTACCTGATGCTGGTCAGCAGCCTCGTCATCGGGCAACAGAATCAACAGATCGACGTCGGAATGCGGGTGCAGCTCGCCACGGCCAAAACCACCGACGGCGACCAATTCAAGGGCCTGATCATCGGGAATCAATCGATCCCAGGCCAGCAACACAAGCTGCTCGATGACCCAGGCCCGGGCCTGGACCAGTTCGCGGATATCGATGCGAGAGCGGAAGGCCGCATGCAGGGCCCGATCGGCCAACTGGCGAGCCTGACGCAGGGCCGGCGCCAGGGCATCAGGCGCCTTCGACAGTCGGCCCAACTCAACCAGGTCGAGACAGTGACGCGTTGCCGGAACCGCGCTGAGTCGCTGAATCACAAGGGGTCATCGGGCAGACGTGTCAGCACGTCCACCCCGTCCTCCGTCACGGCCATCGTATGTTCCCACTGTGCCGACAGGCTGCGGTCACGGGTAATCACAGTCCATTCATCCGGTAGCAGTCGGGTCCCGGCCTTGCCCAGATTGACCATGGGCTCGATCGTGAAGGTCATACCGGGTTCGAGCACCACGCCTTCGCCGGGACGACCGTAATGCAGGACCTGCGGCGCCTCATGGAAGACGCGACCAATGCCGTGGCCACAGTATTCCCTGACCACGGAACAGCGCTGACCTTCAGCGTAGGTCTGAATCGCATGGCCAATGTCGCCCAGAGTCGCGCCTGGCTTGACCAGATCGATACCGATCATCAGCGCCTGGTGCGCCACATCGCAGATCCGTCGCGCCTTGACCGATGGCTCACCGACGAAAAACATCTTCGAGGTGTCGCCGTGCCAGCCGCCCTTGATCACGGTCACGTCAATATTGACGATATCGCCCGCCTTGAGCTTCTTGTCGCCGGGAATGCCATGACAGACTACGTGATTGACCGAGGTGCAGATGGACTTCGGAAACCCGCGGTAATTGAGCGGCGCCGGGATGGCGTCGAGCTCGTTGACGATGAACTCATGACAGATACGATCCAGCTCGCCGGTGGTCACACCGGGCTGAACATGCGGGCGAATCATCTTCAGCACGCTGGCAGCCTGATGGCCGGCCACGCGCATGGCTTCGATGTCTTCGGCGCTCTTGAGTTGGATTCCGTGATTCATGGTGATTCGGCTGCCGTGTCGGGGGCGTTGAAATGCTTGAACGGCCGGCGATTTTACCGCATACGGCATCGCCAACAGGGCAATTCGAGGCGAAGACCTGAACAGCCCATGGCTTCTGGCACGTGCTGGTCGTCACAGGACAATGGCATGATGGCGAGTCAGAAATGTGGTCGCGCTAGCGCGCGAGGGGTCTGAATTGAACCGACACAACGAGGGAAAAGTACTTTGGGTCCTCCTGGCTAGCCTGGGTATGATCGGCGGCGCTTTGTTCATTGTGATCACGCTGTTCGGAATGCGACCTAAACCGGAGCAACGAGCACTGGCTGTCGCCGCCATGGCCGTCAACACGGTGACCGCCGAGCAGGCGAGCGGCAGCTTCGAAATCTCAGCGCAGGGGACTGTCAAACCAGTGACGGAAACCCGCTTGGCGGCTGAAGTCAGTGGCGTTGTGCTTGAGATCAGCGAGAAGTTCGTCGCGGGAGGATTCTTCGAGGCGGGCGAAGTCCTGGCGCGCATTGACCCCAGCGACTACCAGGCGGCCTTGCTCCAGGCCGAAGCTGAATTGGCAGGTGCCAGCGCACGACTGGCTGATGAACGAGCGCGCTCCGAGCAAGCCGCCCGGGACTGGGAGCGTTTGAACGGCCGCGATCGCTCACCCAGTGATCTGGTCCTGAGACTCCCGCAAGTAGCCGAGGCCGAGGCATCCGTTCAGGCAGCGGAGGCCGGCGTCATGCGCGCAAGACGCAATCTTGAGCGAACGGAAATCCAATTGCCCTATTCCGGCCTGGTTCGCACCCGCGATGTCGATCTGGGTCAATATGTGGCGCCTGGCTCCCCCTTGGGCACAACCTTCTCGGTCCAAACGGCTGAAGTTCGTCTGCCGCTTTCCAATCAGGACCTCGCCTTCCTCGAGCTGCCAGCACCGGGACAATCCGACGCCTGGCGACCACCTGTCCAGCTCAGCGGTGAGGTGGCGGGCCAGCGTGGTGAATGGACAGGGCGGGTGATTCGGACAGAAGGTGTTGTCGATGAGAACACGCGACTGAGCTATGCCGTCGTCGAGATCGATGACCCCTACAACCTCAGCCGTAGGGCTTGGAACAATCCCCTTCAAATCGGAACCTTTGTCCAGGCGCGCATTGAGGGGCGCGATGCGACCGGACTCATCTTGTTGCCAAGGTCTGCTCTTCGCTCAGGCGACCGCGTCTATGTCGCCGACGCCGACGGCAAACTTGCTGTTCGCGAGGTGGACGTGATTCGCTCAACACCCGATGAGGTTTACTTACTGGGCAATGTGGCCGAAGGCGATCAGATCATCACCACAACGATCTCAGCACCGATCCCCGGCCTGCCCGTCGATATACAGCCCTCGGCGACATCAACAGATCCCGAGCTCAGGGTTTTGCCAGCCTCTGGCGAACTGGCCGTCACACCGACCTCTTGAACATAGCGGCGAACTCGCCAAGGAATAAGGGACTCCGACCATGCACGTCGAACGAAATTGGTACGGCAGCATTATTGCCTGGTTCGCACACAATCCGGTGGCTGCTAATCTGTTGATGCTTTGCCTGATCGTTGGCGGACTCGTCACGGCCTTGACCATCAACAAGGAATTCACGCCTCGCATCGAAACCAACTTCGTC
>JBCDLQ010000290.1:0-4218 GCA_039414335.1 Pseudomonadota bacterium
ACAGAAACCGGCCACGTTGTGGGCTACAACCTGGACTTGCCAGACTTCCTCCACGGTGATCAGCGTCCCTTGATCCTGAGCCAGGCTCAATCGGTGACCTTCAGTTTTCCCGGACTGCTGGCTACCGATTGAGCCTGGCTCAGGATCAAGGGACGCTGATCACCGTGGAGGAAGTCTGGCAAGTCCAGGTTGTAGCCCACAACGTGGCCGGTTTCTGTGGCCATCACCACCGTGGTACAGCGGTTGGAAGGCTGGCCAGCCAGGGTCATGATTTCTTCGGCCAGGTTGTAACTCAGCAAGCGGGCGTATGGAACGTCGGCACCATCCGCCATGCTGCGGACTTCCTGCAGCAGTTCAGGCGTGTAGTGTCTGATCGCGTCGATCAACCCGGTCTCTTCATCCAGATTGTCGATGAGTCCTTGATCAACTTGGCCGAGGTTCTCTTGCAGGAGTTCGTTCCAAAGGTCGAGCCGTCGGGAGATTTCGGGTCCCAGGCTGCGGCCGATCAACAAGCCCTGTGCATAGGCGGATCCGGCCTCGATTTGGAGATGATGAAAGGCAGACTCTGGGCTGTTTTCAGCTTCAGTGGTATGGGCGATGCCGAAAACGAACAACAGCAGAACGATGAGCGGGCTTGGAAGGTTTCGGCCTAGTGCGGATGGTGAAAGCGCAAGATTCATGTTGCGGACTCTGAATTCGACTGAATGTTGAATCTATCGAGACGGCGACCGACTGGATTGTAAAAACGCGAAACTCCTACTGAAAATGAGGGAAGTCGGGTGAGCGCTATCACCGTTTGAGCAAGCGGTGTCATGCCGAATTGCTTGTGCAGCGCGCAAAGCGCGCTGCACACCGACCGCGTTCTACTTGCCGTCTGTGCCGTCTGCTGGCTCAATCAGCGCACGCAGAAAGTAGTTGCCGACGATTTGGTTGGGCCAGCCACCCCAGATTCCGCCCATGCGGTAATTGCCCCCGTTGATCGCTGCTGCGAGATTGAACTCAGGAACCACGATCAGCAGTTGCCCGCCGTTGCCGGTGGCCATATAGGACATGAAGCGGCGGTCATCGACGGCGATCGGGCGTCGCTGCCAGATATAAGCTTGCGATCCGCCAAAGTAGTTGTTCTCGAACTGTTCTTGCGTCATCCCGGTGGTTTCGGCAGAGATCTCCAGGCGGGGTTCGGTCGAGACAATGACCCAGTCTTCTTCAATGAGTTGGGTACCGTTCCAGACGCCTTCTGCCGCGTACATCGCACCGATTTTGAGGATGTCGCGCGGTCGCATGTACATGCCGCCGCCTAGATAGCCTTCGCTATTGGGTGAAAGCGGCCAATGGTAGGTTCCAAATTCCAGCGGTTGGGCGATCAACTCATCAAACAGCACCTGCATAGACTTGCCGCCGAACTCACGCAAACTGGCGCCGACCAGATTAGCGCTGCCGGAGCAGTAGGCGTAGCGCGTGCCTGGATCGTGAAGCACGGGCAGCCTGGCGGTGTAACGCCAATAGTCGGGCTCGGCCTGCTGGGCCCACATCCGACCCTCAGACCCGGGTGAATCCCGGTTGACGTCGCAGTCCAGACCGCTCGTATAGGTCAGCAAGTGATCCAAGGTGATATCCGCTTTCCTGTCATCACCCAATGCCTCAGCGGCGGATTGAAGCACGTTGGCCACCGGGCGATGATCCGGTGTGACGTCGTGGCCTTGATGCCTCAGCGCCCCAATCATCACGGAGCCGAAGACCTTGCCCAGAGACCGTACGTCGTGTCGCTTGTCACGATCGTGGCCATAGAAATACTCCTCATAGACCAGCTCTCCGTCCTTCGAGACCAGAACTGAATGGATCAACTGCGGCCTTGAGCGACGAGGATCCAGACCCGCGATGGTCTGAGTCAGGTCCTGGAGGAGAGCGGGATCAAAGCCTGCATCTTCAGGCGCGGCCGTCTGCCAACCATCGTCCAGGCTTTCGGGTCTCGTTGATGAGCGTGTAGGCATGGAATCATGGCGGCTGAAGTAAAGCGCTTTTTTCGCGTCGGAGGCAGGGACAAGCGTGATAGGCGCGGCCACGCGGTCATAGGTCAGAACCAGCGTGTTCCCTTCACCTGGGTTCAGCGCATGCCGTCTCTCGCG
Source organism: Pseudomonadota bacterium (assembly GCA_039414335.1). Classification (GTDB taxonomy): domain Bacteria; phylum Pseudomonadota; class Gammaproteobacteria; order Xanthomonadales; family Wenzhouxiangellaceae; genus Wenzhouxiangella. Next base: position 2,127 of record JBCDLQ010000290.1, read on the forward strand.
CTCATCTTGTCCGCTGACCAGCTGCCAGCCGCCGCTAGTTGACTCGACCAGCCGGAACCGGGTCGCTCCCATCGTATTGTTCCCCTCTGGATTGCGGATGACCGCGGCGGTCTGTTCATCTTCTCCTTCAAAGACATCGAGAAATACGTGATAGGGCCGAGGCTGAATCGCGAAGGTGGCCTGCCAGTGACCGGCGTTGACTCTGTCAAGCGACACGGGTGTTGCAACAAACTGATAATCGATGTCGGCTGGCGGCTGAAGCCAGCGCCCACTTAATGACGCTCCATCAGAATCCAGAGTGGCCTCGAAGCCTTGTCCATCAGCTAACGCAAAAGACACACTTTGACCGTCCACGACCGCATCAACCACCTGGCCATTGGCTTCAGCTCTCCAGCGCCCATTGCTTTCCGTGACCGTCAGCGACACCTGTTCGTTGGTTTGGGGCGCGCTCCAGACCCAAAGGCCATGAATATCGTTTGAGGAACCGACTTCGGTCTCTGAAGCAAGGGACACGGACGCTGGCAGGAGAAGGACCAGAGCCAGGTCATTCATAAAAGGACGTCGTTGCTGGGTTTGATAGGGGGATTGGCGCATTATTGGTCTCGAAGATCAGCGGGAGCGCCAATCTACCCTAGTGAGCGGTTACTGAATTGTAAAAATGCGAAAACCCTCTTGAGAATTGGGGACGAAAAGTGCCTGATCGGTGATGGCCGTGGCGTGGGTGCCACTGAACGTCTTGATGGCCCTTGAAAAGTGGGCCTGGTCAAAGAAACCATGATCCATCGCGACCCGCGTGAGCGAATCAGGCGTGCCTTCGTAGATCAACTTTTCGGTGATCGCTCGCAATCGAGCCAGCGTGGCAAACCGGGTTGGTGGGATGCCGACCATCGTGGCGAATGCCCCTTCCAGCGTTCTGGAGGAAATGCTCAGCGCCTCTAGCAACTGCCGCTTTGTTCTTTTGGGTTCGTCTGCGGTGTTGCTGAGCTGCCGCACCGCATAGGCGGCGAGTGCTGCTTTCTCAGGGCGCCTACTCTCGGTCTCGATCCAATGATTAATGACCATTTCGATCAAGGCCGGACTCGTTCCGGGTCTCAGGCGAACGAGCCTTCGATGGAGATCGGGCAGGACCGTGAGGAGAGGGGTACAGCGATTCTGGAGCTCATGCAGCGGTCGATGCGAACTCGGCCCAAGGACCCAAGGGTCGACCTTGATGAAGATCAGCCGAGCACCGGGCTTGAGTTCGAGTGATATCCGCTGGCTGATCTGACCGCCCAGAAAAATTCCCTCGCTATAGTCCAGTCGATTTTGGCTGGTAAGGAGGCTGAATCCCGCATGCTCGGCGATAACGATCTCCAGGCTGCCGTCGAACACCATAGGCTGGGTCTGTCGTGTCTCTGAACCCGATGGATTTCCGACAATCCAGATTTTCTTGATCAGGGAGTGCAAATCAGCTTCTCATTGCGATTGGCAATATTTTGAAATCAAGAACGCGCGACTTCACCTCCAATTACAAGTTGGAGAGAAACCCAGGGTTTCTCTATCGTGCCCTTGGGGGGGGCGACAGAGAATGGAGTCGGGGCAAAGGGGAAACAGCACTTAGGCTGATACAGCGCTCTGCCTGTGATAACGCATCATCAATCCCGTGCTCACGGCAGCAACTCCTCAAACCGATCGCTAAATAGCCGCTCACTGAGTGCCTCAAGGCTGCCCAAGTCGCACGATCCATCGAGATTCGGGATGGCGACTACGTCTTGCGGGCGAGTTCGTTGGTATTGATCAGAGAAAAAGTTGCAGGACATCTCGGGCGCAACATCGATCAACGGTGAAGGTTGGGTGGGGTCTTGGTCTGGTGTGTGGCTGAAGCTCAGGCGGTCGTCGGGGCGGTTGAGAGCGGCGAACAGCGGATCGCCGCTGAGCGCGTTGTCGTCATAAGCATCGCAGCTGCCGTCGCTGCTGAACAGATAATCGATCGTGCTGCTTTCCGCACTGGCCAAACCCGTGATCAGGCAGTCGCTCATCGGCGTGTTGGAGTTGGTAAAGACGCTGTTGCCGATAAAGATCGACGTGGTGGCATCTGCAATGAGGTCCAGCG
>JBCDLQ010000291.1:0-4216 GCA_039414335.1 Pseudomonadota bacterium
GAAGACGAACAGATCGACAGCTTCGAAAAATTCCGCCTGATGCCCGGCGTGCTTCCCGCGTTGCTCAAGCTCAAGGCTGCCGGCTACCGGTTTGTCATGGTGTCGAATCAGGACGGGCTGGGTACGGAGTCCTTTCCCACCGAGACCTTTCAGGGTCCCCATGACCTGCTGCTGCAGATTCTCGACTCCCAGGGCCTGAACTTCGATGAGGTTCTGATCGACCCGACCTTCCCGGAAGACCTGGCGCCGACGCGCAAGCCCGGCGTCGGCATGGTGCTGGACTACCTCAACGATCCCGTACTGGACCGCAGCCAATCGGCCGTCATCGGCGATCGGGAAACGGATCTTCAGCTGGCCGCCAATATGAGCCTGCGCGGTTTCAGAGTCGGCCCCGATGGCGAAGACTGGGCGGCAATTGCCTCTCAGCTGATGGCGACTCCGCGAACAGGTACGGTACAACGCGGCACCAACGAGACCCGTATCGACGTCTCGGTCAATCTCGACGCGGCCAAGCCGGTGACGATTTCGACGGGCATCGGTTTTTTCGATCACATGCTCGAACAGATCGCGGCCCACGGCGGATTCAGCCTGGCGCTGGAATGCGCCGGTGACCTGCACCTGGATGAACACCACACCGTTGACGACTGTGCGCTGGCCCTGGGCGAAGCCTTGAACCGCGCCCTGGGCGATCGCGCCGGCGTCGGCCGCTACGGCTTCACCCTACCGATGGACGAATCCCTGGCCCGCGTCGCCGTCGATCTGTCCGGTCGCCCGGCCTTCGTGCTCAACGGTGAGTTCCCCAGAGAATCCGTCGGCGGCCTGCATACGGAAATGGTCAGCCACTTCTTCGCGTCGCTGTCGCAGACGCTCAAATGCGCCCTGCACATTGATCTCAGCGGGGAAAACACCCACCACATGGTCGAGGCCTGCTTCAAGGGTGTAGGACGCGCGCTGCGCCCGGCCCTGGGTCGCGGACAGACGGGCGGTATTCCGTCAACGAAGGGCATGCTGTGACCCTGGCCGTCATCAATTCCGGCGGCGCCAATCTCGGCTCCGTACTGCACGCCTGCCATCGCCTGAACGTACCGGCCGTGATGACGTCAGACCCGGAGGTCATCCGCAGCGCCGAGCGCGTCATCCTGCCCGGCGTCGGCTCTGCACGTTCTGCCATGCAGGCGCTGGAACGAGCCGACCTGGTCGATGTGATTCGCGAACTGACGCAGCCCGTGCTAGGGATCTGCCTGGGGCTTCAGTTGATGTATGAACACTCGGAAGAGGGCAACTGCGACTGCCTGGGCCTGATTCCAGGCACGGTAACAGACCTGGACGTTCCGCCGGAACTGCGCCTGCCGCACATGGGCTGGAATCAGTTGCGATGGACTGCGCCTGAGGATCCCCTGGCGCAGGGCCTGGCGGGTGACGAGTGGTTCTATTTCGTCCACAGCTACGGCGCACCACTCGATCATGCGGTCGCCGTAAGCGAGCATGGACAAGCGTTCGCCGCCATCGTGCGCCATCGCAATTTCGCCGCCTGTCAATTCCATCCCGAGAAGTCGGCTACGGCGGGCCAGAAATTGCTGGCCAACTTTCTGCATTCGGACGTCCCTATCCCTGCGTCCAAGACCATCAGCGAGGCAACACTGTGATTCTCATCCCCGCCATCGACCTGCGCGGTGGTCGTGTGGTCCGCCTGTCGCAGGGCGACTACGACCGCGAAACCCACTACGGCGATGACGCCGTCGACCTGGCCCAGCGCTATGCCGCAGCCGGCGCCCATCTGATTCATCTGGTGGATCTGGATGGCGCCCGTTCTGGCCTGGGCGAGAACATCGATACGATCGAACGAATCTGCAAGGCAGTCGATTGCCCCGTGCAAACGGGCGGTGGCGTCCGCGAGTTCAGTGATGTCCAGCGTCGACTTGACGCCGGTGCGGCCCGTGTCGTCATTGGCAGCCTGTGCGTTCGCGAACCCACGACAGTCTGCAAGTGGCTGGGGCAGCTGGGCCCCGAAGCCATCGTCGCGGGCCTGGACGTCAGCCGCACCCTCGACGGACAGTGGATTCCGAAGGCCGCCGGCTGGACCGAGGCCGGTGAGCTGGATCTGTTCAGCCTGTTGGATCGCCTGGTTGACGCCGGACTCATCCATTTACTGTGTACGGACATCGAGCGCGATGGAATGATGTCGGGCCCCTCGCTGGAGCTGTATCAATCCATTTCCGAACGTTTCTCGGGCGTGAGACTGCAAGCCTCGGGCGGCGTTTCCAAGGCCGAGGATTTGAAGGACGCATCCCTGACCGGTGCTGCCGGCTGCATCGTTGGCCGTGCGCTGCTGGAAGACAAAATTGACATACACGAGATTGCCCGATGGTCGCCGTCCGTTTGATCCCCTGCCTTGATGTTCGCGAAGGTCGCGTCGTCAAGGGCGTCAAATTCCGCAATCATCGCGACATGGGCGATATCGTCGAGCTGGCCGCCCGCTACCGCGACGAAGGCGCCGATGAGCTGGTGTTCTACGACATCACGGCCAGCCCTCAGGGCCGCAGCGTGGACACGGCCTGGGTCGAACGTGTCGCTGTGGCGATCGACATTCCCTTCTGCGTCGCCGGCGGAATCCGCGATGTGGCCACGGCTCGCGCGGTTTTGCACGCTGGCGCCGACAAGGTCTCCGTCAATTCGCCAGCGCTCGAACGGCCGGAGCTGATCAGCGAACTGGCCGAGGCCTTCGGTTCTCAGTGCGTGGTCATCGGCATCGACTCGATTCGCGAGAATGGCCAACTCCGCGTGCGACAGTACACGGGTGATCCGGACAACATGGTCGACCCCCGGCGCGATACGGAACACTGGGTCGATGAAGTCCAGCGACTCGGTGCGGGCGAGATCGTGCTGAACTGCATGGACGCAGACGGCGTACAGACCGGCTATGACATCGATCAGCTCAAGGCCATGCGCGAGCGCTGCCGCGTCCCCCTGATCGCGTCCGGTGGTGCGGGAACCGAGTCCCATTTCCGTGATGTGTTCAGCCAGGCCGACGTCGACGGCGCCCTGGCCGCGACCGTCTTCCATTCCGGCCAGATTGCTATCCCCGAGCTAAAAGCCTGGCTGCGGGAGGAAGGCATCGTAGTCCGGTCCTAAAACTCTATTCACCACAGAGGCAAGCGTGGCCGCTTTCCAGACAAAGGCTTCTTGCTTGCAGTAAACCGCCATTGTCTTCCAAGTTACGCTAAGGTCACAGGGAAAAAAATTGGATTAAATAAGGACGAAAGGCCAATAGCCTTTAGGTTTTCAATTCATCGTTTAGTCTTTTTTCTTTTTTTCCTCCATGCCTCTGTGTCTCTGTGGCGAGCTGCTCTTCAGGATTTCTCATGATCATCGACAAGAACAACATCGACGCGCTGGACTGGGCCAAGGGCGACGGGCTGCTACCGGCTGTCGTCCAGCACGCCACTGAAGGTCGCGTTCTGATGCTCGGCTATATGAACGCCGACGCGCTGGACAAGACGCTCGCCACGGGCAAGGTCACCTTCTTCTCGCGCAGCAAGCAGCGTTTGTGGACCAAGGGGGAAACCTCGAACCACGTGCTTGAACTGGTCTCGATCAGCGGCGACTGCGACAGGGACACGTTGCTGGTCCAAGCCATCCCTCATGGGCCGACCTGCCACACGGGCGATCAGACCTGCTTCGGGAACGACATGCTGCCGCCCCTGGGGCTACTGGGAGAACTGGAATCAGTGATCCAGTCACGCGCCAACGATGACCCGGCCTCCAGCTACACCGCCCGACTGCTTAATGAGGGCGTAGCGCGCTGTGCGCAGAAGGTCGGGGAAGAAGGCGTGGAGGTGGCTCTGGCCGCCGTCCAGGGCAAGACCGAAGAACTGAACAACGAAGCCGCCGATCTGCTCTACCACCTGCTCGTCTGCCTGCGCTCAGCCGGCTCGAGCCTGGACGACGTCCTCACCATCCTGGCCCAGCGCCGCAAGTGAGTTAGCTAGTACTCAAAGATCAAATGCACTCACGCAGAGGGCGCAGAGGAAAAGCGAGGTCGCCGAGGGACAAAGACTACTTTCTGCGGTCTCTGGCCCTCCGCGTCTCCGCGTGCAGCCTTTAATCCCGAAACCGTCAGCCACCAACACCGGCGACTACGAAACTCTCAATCTCAGCGCACGCTGCTAGTAAGCCTTCAAAATCCAAAGTCAAAGGCCCTCAAGCAGAGGGCGCA
>JBCDLQ010000292.1:0-4195 GCA_039414335.1 Pseudomonadota bacterium
CCGGCCCCGACCAGCAGCATGGCGGCAACCGCGACCTGAGCAATCACGAGCGCACTGCGCACGCGCTGCGCGCCCTGGCCTGAAGAACTGCCACGTCCACCTTCCTTGAGCACATCGGCGGTGGACGTCTTCGAGGCGGCCAGAGCGGGTGCGATGCCGAACAGCACGCCGGTCAATACGGCAGCAAGCAGTGCGAAGATCAGTACCGTGCCGTCCATGCCAATCTCGAACAGTTCGTTCGTTGAGCCCAGGCCGGCCCAGAGCAGCAGCTTCAGGGCAAAGTGCGCGACCACCAGGCCGGCGGCACCGCCGAGGATCGCCAGCAGCAGGCTTTCGACCAGTAGCTGTCGGACAATACGTTTCTTGCCCGCGCCCAGAGCGGTTCTGACCGACAGCTCACGACGGCGTGCCGCGACGCGAGCCATCATCAGGTTGGCGACGTTGGCGCAGGCAATCAACAGCACGAGAGCGACGGCTATCTGGAGCAGGAACAGGGGCGCGCGGAGTTCACTAATGAGCTCGCTGCGATAGTCCACGACGCGTCCGCCGAAGCCGGCATTGGTCCAGAATTCAGCGACGCCGACAGGAGCCGCCTCCTGATTGACCTGCTGGATTCGATCAAGCTGTTGCTGCACCTGCTCGACGGTGGCCTCGGGTTTCAGGCGTCCGATCATCTGCGAGTATTCCGTGCCCCGTTCCTGATCGCTCATCTGCTCGGGCGTGAAGGCGAAGGGCACCCACATTCGAACGTTCTGATTCGGAAAGACGAAGCCGCGCGGCATCACGCCGATGATTTCATAGCGCTCACCGTCAAGTCGCAGATCGCGGCCCACAACATCGCTGCGGCCACCGAACAGCTGCTGCCAGAGGCCGTGGTCCAGCACGACGACCCGGTCGTTGCCCGGATCCGCATGACTGGCGTCGGGCACTCGGCCCAGCTCGGGCGAGATGCTCAGGACCTCGAACAGGCTGGGCGTGGCGCGCAGGGCCAGCAGTCTCTCGGGCTGGCCCTGGCCCGTCAGGTTCATCGGTTCCCAGGTATACATGGCGACCGAATCGAAGGTATCCGTCCGATCTCGCCGATCGATGAAATCGGGAACCGACACGCCCGCGTTCGGCAGTCCCATCTTCGGATAGGTGTTGTAGATCGCGACCAGCCGATCACCCTCCGGATAGGGCAAGGGCTTGAGCATCAAGCCATTGATCATGCTGAAGATCGCCGAGTTGGCGCCGATACCCAGCGCCAGGGTCAGCACCACGGCAGCGAGGAAACCTGGCTGTCGGAGCAACTGGCGGATAGCGTAGCGAAGATCGTTGATCGCTTCCATGGGGACTCTCCTTTCCAAGGCTACTCGTAGCGAAGCGCTTCTATTGGGCTGACCGTTGCGGCTTTCCAGGCTGGGATCAGCGAGGCGACCAGCGCTGTCGCCGCCATGGTTGCTGCACCGATCGTGATGGCCAACCAGGGCAATGCGCCGAGGCCATAAAGCTGGGCCGACATCAGCTTGAGCAAGATCATCGACCCGATGAGCCCGCCGAGCAGGCCGAAGCCGACAATGCGACCGGCATCGGCGAGTACGGCACCGAATAACCGCAACGGGGAGGCGCCGAGCGCCAGGCGCATGCCGAGTTCAGGTATCCGCCGGCGCTGCACAAATGCCAGCACGGAATAGACTCCGAGGGCGCCGAGCAACAGGCAGGAGGCGGCAAAGAAACTGACTGAAGAGGTAAAAAACTCGAGGGTCCGGGTCTGAACGTCGACATCATCAGACAGGGCAAACTCTCGCGTGAAGCCTTCCGTGGGATCAATGTTCCAAATGACTTCGCGCATCTGCTCGGGCAGTCCCGTAAGCGTATCGGGTGCGTGAGCGATGAAGGTCATGCCAACCCAGGGAAACTGGTCGAAGGGCACCAGCACTTCCGGCTCTGGGGCTGATCGCAACCCGTTGTTTCGGATATCGCTGGTGATGCCGATGATGCGTACGGTCTCCCGAGGACCATTCCCCATCGGGAGTGACAGTTCTCGACCAATGGGGTCGATGTCACCAAACACTCGGTTCGCGAGCGTTCGGTTGATGATGGCTACGCCGGGGGCGTTGGCGTGATCCGATTCACTGAAGGCACGACCCGCTTCAAGAGGAATACTCAGCAGGGGCAGATAGCCGTCATCGACGCGGCGCAAAGTGGCTTGCATTGATTCGGTCAGTTCGCGACCGGGTACTTGTAAATCCGCATCGAAACTGCCGATCAGCGCGCCTGGCGTGCTCGTGGTGACTGCGACTTCAGTCACTCCTGGGAGTGCAAGAAGCTGATCGCGGGCCAGGCTCGCAAAGCGTCGCCACTCGTCCGCGTCACCGCCTCGAAACAGTTGCAGGGCGCGGGTGTTGTCCGTGCGATAGCCGGGCTCGACCTGGATGAGCTGAACCAGGCTGAGAGCGAGCGCCGATGCACCGATGAGCGCGGTGGTTGACAAGGCCAGGCCCAGACTGGGTAACCAGGTCCGACGGCCACCCGCGCCCACCGTTCCTCGACCGCTTTCACTGATCGCTGACGGGCTCGGCATGCCGACGGTTGCGCCGAGCGCCAGTACGATAAAAGGAATGCCCATGGCAACGGAAATGGTGAAAACGACGATAGGCCAGTCAACAACAATTTCGTCGATTCGAGGCAGCTGGTCCGGCGCCATCGCACGGACCAGATCGACGGCTACCAGCGCGATCAGGGTGCCGATTACAGCGGCAATCAGGGTCGCAATGGCGAGTTCAATCGCCAGTTCTGCTCGAAGTCTTGCGTGGGTGGCGCCAACGGCCATGGAAATGGTCAGCTGTCGCCGTCGTTCGATGAGACGTCCGCCGACCAGCGCCGCTACATTCGCGCAGGCGACGAGCAATACCAAGAGGGACACGGCGAATACGCTCCACAGGATCCAGCGCACGCCGCCGACCAAATCGTCAAGGACCGATCGCAGCTGAATGGTCCAACCGAGGTCCTGCACGCCAAATCGATCGCGAACCTCAATCGCCAGCGTATTGAGTTCGGCCTGGCCGGTCGAGAGATCAACCCCAGGCTTCAGGCGTCCGACCGCTTCGACATAACGCGCATTCCAGTAGTTGGGGTTGTCACGCTGAACGGAGGACGGCGGCAGGGGTTGCCAGACCCCAACGCGTTCGTTTGGAAACTCAAAGCCAGCCGGCATGACGCCAATGACTTCGACGGCGCCGTTGGACGTTTCGAGGCGCTGGCCAACAATATCAGTGGAAGAACCCAGACGTCGCCAGGTCTCGCTGGAGATGACGGCCACGGCCGCATTGGTCTCGATGTCGTTGGCATCGATGAATCGACAGAATCGCGGGATGACGCCGAGCGCCGGAAAGTAGCCGGCACTGACTCGATTCACGGTGATTTCCTGCGGTCGATCGTTATCGATCAAGGTGATCCCGCCCCACATGAAATAGCCGAGCTCACTGAAACTGCTGTTGGACTCGAGAAATGATTCAGCTTCTGCCGGCGTAAGCACGCTCTGACCGACGCCCTGCGCCGGGTTCGAGGATTCGATACGCACAACCTGTTGTTGTTCTGGATAAGGCAGGGTGCGAAAGAGTATGCCGTAGAGCACGCTGAAGGCGACGATGCACACGGCGATTCCCAGCGCGAGCGTGGCAATCAGTCCTGTGCCGTAGGCCGGCGAACGGGCCAAACGTCGAATTGAGTGCCACAGGATGGTGGTCTGTAAGCTCATGAAGGTGCTCCTATTCGTAGCGCAGGGCTTCGTTGGGGTGGATTCGCGCGGCACGACGGGCGGGCAAGAACCCAGCGATGAGGGAAACAACGGCCATCACCAGGACGGCGGTGATCAGTACGGTCGGATCGAATGGCGAAAGCTCGTACAGCAGCGATGCTGCGAGCTGGCCCAGCGTCAGGGCCGCTGCAATGCCGGCAAGCGCGCCGATGACCCCGATCTTGGTGACCTGGATCAGGACGCCTCGGGCCAGCCCATCGGGCGCCGCACCCAGCGCCATCCGCAGCCCCAATTCCCTCGTCCGCTGAGTTACGGAGTAGGACAAGACACCGTAGAGACCGACGGCTGCCAGCGTGGTGGCCAACAAGGCAAAGCCAGTCGACAGCATGCCGATGAAGCGCTCGAGGAAAACGTTCTCCCGGACCGTCACCTCCATCGAGTTCAGACTGTCGACGG
>JBCDLQ010000293.1:0-4193 GCA_039414335.1 Pseudomonadota bacterium
GGGTCCATGTTGGCCTGCACCTTGAACACGAAACCGGTAAGCTTATTCTCGTCGGGTGCCACCGTTCTTCCCAGGGTAGCTCGCGGCTGGGGCATGGGTGCGCTGGCGACGAACTCGTCGAGGAGCGGAATGACACCAAAGTTGTTCAGCGCCGAGCCAAAGAACACGGGGGTCTGTTTCCCCGACAGGTAACGCTCCAGATCGAACTCATGACTGGCGCCCTGGACTAGCTCGATCTCGTCACGTAATTCGGCAGCCATCGTACCGAGCACCTCGTCAGCCTCGGCACTGTTCAGGCCCTGGATGATCTGCGGTTCCTGGCGCATGTAATTCAAGCCCGTCTCGTAGAGATGAATCTCGTCCCTGAGCAAGTGATAGATGCCCTTCAGGCGCCGGCCCATACCGATCGGCCAGGTCACGGGCGCACACTCGATTCCCAGCACCGTCTCCACTTCATCGAGCAGTTCGATCGGCTCACGACCTTCGCGATCGAGCTTGTTGATGAAGGTAAAGATCGGGGTGTCGCGCATCCGGCAGATTTCCATCAGCTTGATCGTGCGTTCTTCGACGCCCTTGGCACAGTCGATCACCATCAACGCCGAATCCACAGCGGTCAACACACGATAGGTGTCTTCAGAGAAATCCGCGTGACCCGGCGTGTCGAGCAGATTGACGATGCGCTCCTTGTAGGGAAACTGCATCACCGACGAGGTGATCGAGATGCCGCGTTCTTTCTCCATCTCCATCCAATCTGAGGTGGCGTGCCGAGACGCCTTGCGCGACTTCACGGAGCCGGCCAGCTGGATGGCGCCACCGAAGAGCAGAAACTTCTCGGTCAGCGTGGTCTTGCCCGCATCGGGGTGGGAAATTATGGCGAAGGTGCGGCGGCGCCGAAGTTCTTGGGCAAGTGTCATAGGGTCAGCGCCTGTCTGGCGCGGGCAATTCTGGTGAGGAAAAAAAAAATCCGTGACCGGAGACCGGTCACGGATCTGGATTGAAACTTAAACCTTTGGCTTAGGCTGAGCGACGAACCAGAACGGTTGCGGCACCCAGGAACGCCATCATCATCACGATCAGCGCCCACGTGTCCAGGGTCGGGACTTGCTGGATCTGGAAGGCCGGAGCGCTCGTGCCGCGAATGACGAAGAAGGTCGACGGCTCAGTCACACCCAAGCCAGACAGCGGGGTCCACGGCAGGGTGCCGCCGAAGAATGGCGTGAAGTTCTGCAGCTGCGCCTCGATGCCGATACCGGTTGCACCCGTGGTCCAATTCCAGCGGGTCACCGCCAGATCTGCCCCGGTGTTGTAAACGCCGACAATGGATACCCAGTAAGTACCACCACCGAGATCAACCGGCGTTGGCAAGGTTAATTCCTGCGTGGTCATGGTGACCAAGCCACCGAAGGGAACACTCTGTTGAGAAACGATCGATCCCGGGACGCCGCCCGCATCGTCATAAATGATGACGTCAAAAGAATCCACGTTGCTCGGCGCGTTGGTGAAGCCCTCTGAGTAGACAAAGGTCACGGTCCAGATTTCGTCGGCCGGAACGCTGAAGTCGTCTGCGACGTTAACCAGCTCCTGGCCTGGGATGCCGCCGAGGAAGTTGGAGATGATGCCGTTGGTCGTGTTGTTGATCGCCGTGTTGTCCCACAGAATGTCATCGGGACCCGGCGCGCCGCCGGAAATCGTGCCGCCGCCCGGACCGGTCGCAGCAAAGTCCTGGGAGAACGCCGCGGCGCTCATGGACAGGGCAAGGCCCAGAGCCGCAATTTTGGTGAAGGTCTTCATTCTAAAAATCACTCCTGAAATCAAGCATTAGTTCTATGATTCGACAGTGCCGGACAAGCCGACAAACCCTTGACGCCCCCCCAAATCTACGGCCAATCTAGCCATTGGGTCCAGGCAATATCAACTCGCGAGGATACCCGGCCCACCTGACCATGTCAATCAATCGGAAACGACTTTTTAACATTATTTTCAGGGGCTGCAAGAGCTAATGAGGGCTGAGATATCCTTTTGAATTGCGACATGCCAAGACTCGATTCAGGGGTAGTTCCTGCTTTGACATCGAGGGTTCCCGCACTTAGCCTCTGCATTATGGGGGGAGCGTTAATGCACCAGCGTTCAGGAGTGCGATGGAGATGAAACCGTCTATGTCTTCGACCCAGGCCAGCCGCGGCATTCGCGCCTCGTTCAGAATCGCATTGCTTGCACTGGCGCTTGGCGCAAGCTCATCGGTGCTGGCCACGTCACCGCCCCCGCCCCTTCCGATCGCTGAGCTGGAAGAGTTCTATCTGGCGACCAACGGTGACGACTGGTACCGAAACGACGGCTGGCTGGACCCGGACACTCCCATCTGCGATTGGTACGGCATTCGCTGCGAGACGCAGCTCGCTGTCACCTTTATTACCGCCATCGAACTGCCTGACAACAAACTCGACGGCCCGATCGACAGCCTGCTGACGCTGCCCATTACCCCGTCCCGGATCGATCTCAGCGGGAATTCGCTGACGGGTCAACTGACGATCATTCCCTGGGAAGCCGATTTTATCGATCTGTCGAATAATGCGCTGGACGGTTCCCTGCCCTGGGCAATGGCGGTTGCCGTCGACCCCGAGAGTCAGAACGCGATCATCCTGAGCACCGTCGTCCCTCGCACCCTCAGTTCACTGAATCTGTCCGGCAACCAGTTCCGCGGCTTTGTTCCGACGGACTGGCGAGCCTTCAATCTCAGCTATCTGAATCTGTCTAACAATCTTCTCGAAGGCAGCATCGAGCCCACCTTCGACGCCATGCGCGTGTCCAGCGGCGGCGAGCTGGTGCTGACCGACAACCGGTTCAGCGGCGACATTCCCGCCAGCGTGATCGACACGACGCTGTTCGATACGGACCTGCCCCTGTCCGGCGGCGGCTTGAACCTGTGTTGGAATGACCTGAGCAGCAACGACCCTGAGGTCGTCGCGTTTATCGACAGTCACCACGTCGCTGGCGCCAGCTGGTCCGACTGCCAAAATCGCGAACGTCAGCCCATGGATGCGAGTATCAGCGGCTCCTGGTTTGCGCCCGAACGCGCTGGCGAAGGCCTGAGCCTGATGTTGCTCGACACGGGTGCCCCGCTACTCTATGGCTTCACCTACAACACGGAAGGCCAGCAGCAGTGGTTCTTTGAACTCGGTCGCTCGGGTGATCAGCACTTCGATTGGCCAGTGCTGCTGGAAACGCGCGGTGACTTCGGCCTGGGCCTGCGCGTTGCCGAAGACCAGGCAGCGCTACGCCAGGTGGCTGGCATTCGTCTTGACCGCCTGGGTGACCGAACGCTGATGATGGAACGCGCCTTCATCGACTACAGCGGCTGTCCACCCTTCGATGGCTCTCCTCCCGACGGCGACCTGATTCCCCTGCCCTGCCCCGTGTCACCGATTTCTGACCGACTCGTGCAGATCCAGCTCAGTCGCCTGGCCGGCACCACCTGCGACAACCAGCTCAATAATCAGTGGATCTCCGGCGCTTGGTTCAGTCCCGAACGGTCCGGCGAAGGCTTTGTGGTCGAGGTCATCGAAGACGGCCGCGGCGTGGTCTATTGGTTCACTTACACCGCCGACGGCACCGGCCAGCAAGCCTGGCTGACCGCTGACGGGACGTTCAATGGCACCACCCTGGTGCTCGACACCTTGTTCCAACCCATCGGCGCCCGCTACGGCGAAGGCTTCGACCGCGACGCCATCTTGCTGCAGGACTGGGGCAGCCTGACGCTGGAATTCGACAACGACAGCGCCGGCAGCGCCCGTTTCGCATCACTCGACGCCCAGTTCGGCACGGGCGAGTTCAATCTGGAACGCCTGGCCCGACCCATGCTGGCCGAGTGCGAATCTTAATCCTCAAGAAGGAACAGGCAATCGGGCCCTAACAACTGCAACTGGCTCATTTGCTACCGTGGACAGGGTGTTTGGCGACGCAGTTAGGATGAACCATTTCATGAATCAGATGACCCGTTGGCTCAGTGCGTTGGCGCTTCTGATGAGCTGCTCAGCGCAGGCGCAGGTCTCCGAGTCCGAACGACAAGCGCTGATCGATTTCTACCACAGCACCAACGGCCCTCAGTGGCTGGACAGCTCCAACTGGCTGGGACCTGAGGGCACTGAGTGCGACTGGCAGGGTATTTGGTGCTATGAAGAGCCAGATGCGGCCAC
>JBCDLQ010000294.1:0-4188 GCA_039414335.1 Pseudomonadota bacterium
CCACATGACCGGTGACCCAGTGGCCGCCGAGTCGATCGCCCATGGCCAACGCGGGCTCGAGGTTGACCTCGCTGCCCGCCTTCAGATGCCCCAGGCTGGTTTTCTCCAGCGTCTCACCGGACAGATCGGCGCTGAAACCCTGATCGTCGATTTCCAGGGCGGTCAGACAGCAACCGGCAACGGCGATGCTATCGCCCTCGTTCCAGGTAGCGGGCTCAAGGCTGGGGCAATCGATGCGCAGGCGGGCGCCGTCGCTGCGAGGTTCCAGCTGGCTGACCTTGCCCAGCGCTTGAATGATTCCGGTGAACATGATGTGCTTGAATCCTGATGATGCCGCCCCGTTCACGGGCGGCTGGGTTTAAGAGCTTCGGATGAAACGGTGTCGCCAATCCCGGCCGATGCGCCGCGACTCGATGCACTCCAGATGGTGGCGCTGAGCAAATTTTTCCATGCCCGGCAGGGCCAGCAGTGGAGCGCCCTGCCCCAGGAGGACCGACGCCTGATAGACCAGCAGCTCATCCACCAGATCTGCTTCGAGCAGAGCGCCGGACAGCGTCGGACCGGCTTCGACATGAACTTCGTTGACGTCACGATCGATCAAGGCCTCGAACAGCGCCGGCAGGGCTACGCGTCCTTTCGGATCGGCGGGCAGCGTCAACCACTCCACCCCATCGACTTGCCATGGCGCTTTCACGGTGCTGGCAATGAGCACGAGGCCATTCAGCGACAGCATCCGTGCCGCTCTCGGCATCCGTGCCCGAGAGTCCACAACAACCCGTAGCGGTGTCCGATCGACTCCGGTCAGGCGCAGCGTCATCTGGGGATCGTCTGCGATCACCGTGTCGATGCCGGTCAGGATGCAGGACGCCCTGGCTCGCCAGCGCTGTCCGTCATCGCGAGCCGCCGTTCCCGTGATCCACTGCGACTGGCCGTCAGGCCCCGCCGTGCGCCCATCGACGCTGCTGGCCAACTTGACCCGCACCCAGGGACGGCTCCGCTCAAAGCGGGAGATGAATCCCGCATTCAGTGCTCGCGCGGCCGATTCCATCAGGCCCGTTCGAACTCGGATACCCGCACGGCTCAGGACCTCCAGTCCATGACCTGCATTCTTCGGAAAGGGGTCGACCATGGCTGCGACAACCTCAGCGACTTCCGCATCGATCAGCGCCTGAGCGCAGGGCGGTGTCCGACCGTGGTGGGAGCAAGGTTCCAGCGTCACGTAGGCGGTTGCGCCCTGGGCTTGAGCGCCAGCCTCTCGCAAGGCATGCACTTCAGCGTGCGCTTCGCCAGCGGCGCGATGAAAACCGCGCCCGACGATCTGCCCGTCGCGGGCAATCACGCAGCCCACGGCCGGATTGGGGTCGGTGGTAAACCGGCCGCGCTCGGCCAGGCGCAGCGCCTCGGCCATGCAGCGATGATCGGTGGCAGTGAAAGTCACGCGGTACGGTTGTTGGAAAGCAGCGTTCGGACGGACATCACGAGGGTGACTCCGGATCGGGCCCCTCTTCCAGCAGGGAAATCTGGCGACGGTCGATCGTGCCGGGATGCTCGCGCTCCAGTCGCTCGATTTCTTCCCGGAAGGCCTGGACATCTTCGAAGCGACGATAGACCGAGGCAAAGCGCACGTAGGCCACCTGATCCAGCATGGCCAGTTCGTTAGCGACCCAATCACCGATCTGCTGGCTGGAGATCTCCGGTTCTTCCAGCGTGCGAATCTGGCGCACGAGCTTGCGGATCGAACGCTCCACTTCCTGCGTTTCCACCGGCCGCTTTTCCAGCGCCTTGAGCATGCCGCCCCGAAGCTTCTCTTCGCTGAACAGCTCGCGCGAACCGTCCGACTTGATCAGATTGGGCGCCGTGAGGGCCGGCGTTTCATAGGTATTGAAGCGCGCCCCGCATTCGGCGCACTCGCGACGCCGACGAATCTGAAAACCATCGGAGGTCAGGCGCGAATCGACGACGCGCGTGTCCGTGTGATTGCAGAAGGGGCACCACATGCGGTCAGGCGATCAGTCGGGCCATCTGTTGGACGATCACCAGGATCAAGCGTCCTGGCTCTGCTGATAGACCGGGTAGCGTGCGCACAGGGCCAGTGCGGCGGCCTTGCTGCGCTCGACCACGGATTCATCACCCATGTTGTCGAGCACGTCGCAGATCAGGCCGGCCAGCTCCTCGCAGTCGTTCGGCTGGAACCCGCGCGTGGTGACGGCTGGCGTACCGATGCGCAGGCCCGAGGTCACGAAGGGTGAACGGGGCTCGCCCGGCACCGTGTTCTTGTTGACCGTGATATTGGCCCGGCCCAGCGCTTCTTCCGCGTCCTTGCCCGTGATGTCGGCTTCGATCAGGTCGATCAGGAACAGGTGATTGTCCGTTCCGTTGGAGACCACGTTGTAGCCCCGCTCCATCACCACCTTGGCCATCGCTCGCGCGTTGTCGACCACGAGCTGCTGATAATCCTTGAACTCGGGTTCCAAGGCTTCCTTGAAGGCCACTGCCTTGGCCGCGATCACGTGCATCAGGGGACCGCCCTGGCAGCCGGGGAAGACCAATGAATTGAATTTCTTGTTCAGGGTCTCGTCATCACCCTGGGCTACGATAATGCCGCCGCGCGGTCCGCGCAGGGTCTTGTGGGTGGTCGAGGTCACGACGTGCGCATGCGGCACGGGGTTGGGGTAGACGCCCGCCGCGATCAGGCCGGAGACGTGCGCCATATCGACGAGGAAATAGGCACCGACCGAATCGGCGATCTCTCGCATGCGCGCCCAGTCCACGACTCGTGAATAGGCCGAGAAGCCACCGATCAGCATCTGCGGCCGGTGCTCCAAGGCCAGCTCGGCCATGCGTTCGTAGTCGATTTCACCGGTCGCGCGATCCAGGCCATAGTGCACGGCGTTGAAGATCTTGCCGGACATATTGACCTTGGCGCCGTGGGTCAGGTGACCACCCTCGGACAGGTCCATGCCGAGTATCGTGTCACCGGGCTTGAGCAGGGCCAGGAACACGGCCTGGTTGGCCTGGGAGCCGGAATGGGGCTGGACGTTGGCGTAGCCGGCACCGTAGAGCGCCTTGACGCGTTCGATCGCCAGAACCTCGGCCTGGTCAACGTACTCGCAGCCGCCGTAGTAGCGGCGCCCCGGATAGCCTTCGGCGTATTTGTTGGTGAGCACAGAACCCTGGGCTTCGAGCACGCGCGGACTGGCGTAGTTCTCGGAGGCAATCAGCTCGATATGCTCTTCCTGGCGCACCTGCTCGGCGGCCATGGCCCGGGCCAGCTCTTCGTCGTAGCCGGCGATGGTAAAACGTCGATCAAACATGGACCTGCACGGGGATTGAATCAGCCCGTGATTCTACCACTGAGAGGGGTCAAAAGACCGCGCCTGAAGCCGTTGACGACGATGGCTCCGGCGCGGTGACTTCAGGGATCAGCAGTTGATCTTCGAAAAATCGCCCTGGATATGCGGTAGGGCCAGCAAACGGGGATTCATTACGCGGAACCACAGGGGCGGCACGTAGGCCAGCAGGAACATGCCGAAGTAGCCGCAGGGCAGTCGAGGCACGTCGTCGAAGTCGCGCAGGCACTGGTAGCGGCGGCCGGGATGGGCGTGGTGATCCGAGTGGCGTTCAAGGTGGAACAGCAGCAGATTCGACATCACGTGATTGCTGTTCCAGGAATGATGCGGCTCACAGCGCTCATAGCTGCCATCGGCCTTGCGCTCGCGCAACAGGCCATAGTGCTCGACATAGTTCGCGCTGGTCAGCTGAATCCAGGCGATCACGTTATGAATGAGTAGAAAGACCACCGCCATCCAGCCCAGCGCCAGAATCAAGGCACCGTGCAGAAGCAGCGCGATCGCATGGCTCTGGAGAATCGTGTTGTGCGGGCTGTACCCGGCCCGGCCGCGACGCGCCAGGCGCTCGGTCTCGATCCGCCAGGAGCGCACCAGGCCTCCGGGAATCTCGCGCAGGGCGAATCGATAGATCGACTCGTTGTAGCGAGAACTGGCCGTGTCTTCCGGTGTGGCCACCTCCTTGTGGTGACCGAAGTTGTGCTCGACCGTAAAGTGACCATAGGCCGGCACCGCCAGGGCGACTCGGGTCAGGGCCTGGTCGATGGGATGCCGATGGTGACCCATCTCGTGTCCCGTATTGACCGCCAGCCCCGAGTACAAGCCCGTGGTCACGGCCAGC
>JBCDLQ010000295.1:0-4188 GCA_039414335.1 Pseudomonadota bacterium
ATCGTCGCTGTAGTGATAGCGGTTCCTGACCGCTTCCGTGGTCACTGGTTGGAGCAAGCTGCCGCCTGCCGCGACCTCTCGAATGGCGGCCGCCAGGTCATCCGGCTCGACGTCCTTGAGCAGAAAGCCCTGGGCGCCTGCATCGGTTGCACGTGGCAGCAGCTCGTCATCATCGAAGGTCGTCAGCAAAAGGACCGGGATCGCCGATCCGTCGTCTCGGAGCCGCTGCGTCATTTCGATCCCATCCAAACCCGGCATGCGGATATCGGAAATAATCACGTCCACTTCCCCCTCACCGAGGCGTTCAATCAGACGCTGTCCGCTATCGGCCTCGATCACCACTTCCAGTCCGTCGATCGATTGAAGAATGGCCTTCAATCCTTCGCGGATCAGAGCCTGGTCGTCAGCCAGCGCAAGCCTGATTACAGCACTACTCATGCAGGGTCCTCGACCGGCAAGCGTGCCTTGAGCTTCAGGCCACCATGGTCGGATGGTTCAAAGTCGAGTTCACCGTCAAGAGTATTCAAGCGTTCCATCATGCCCTTCAGGCCCATGCCGGGCTCAATCGGCCAGCGCACGCGACCATCGTCGTCCAGTTCCAGGGTCCAGTGACCGCCTTGACGATCAAGCTTGAGCCAGGCTTGGGAGGCCTTGCCATGGCGGATCGCGTTGGTCAGTCCTTCCTGGGCTACGCGCATCAGGGTCTCGGCCTCCGAGACGCGTTCGATCCGGACTTCATCTGAAATCTCCAGGTGCAGGTCCATCCCACGCAGCGGCGCTGCCAGCTGTTGAATCCCCTGCTCCAATGACAAGCCATCGGTTCGACGGAGCTGCTTGACCACCGCTCGCAGGTCGTCGAGCAGTTCACCGGCCAGAACATCGGCGGTCTCCAGTGCCTTGGCGTCTGCGGCACTCGCGTTGGTACGCAGTGCCCGGAGGTTCATCTTCAGAGCGGTCAGTTTGTGACCCGCGACATCGTGGAGCTCCCGTGATAGGCGCAGGCGTTCCTGGTCACGGGCGCTATCGGCCAGCAACGTCCGGGTTGCCAGCAGATCGGCATTGACCAGCCTGAGTCTTTCCGCCATCTCTTCGGCGGTTCGCGCGTAGCGCAGGACCATCAGGGCGAACATCTGAAACGAACCGAACGCCGCCAGACTGACTAGCGCATTGGACCAGGCAAATCCCCAGCCCCAGATCAGAATCGATGCAAAGATCAGGTTGACCGACACGAGCGCGCCCAGTGCCGGCACCAGATTCATCCGCGCCGCAAATTGCGTCGCCAACAGAATCAACAGAATCGGTGACGAGCCTGAAGGTCCAAGGGCGATCAGGACCAGCGCCATCACGGTCATAGTCGCAACGATAGCGCCGTGGGGCCATCCCAAGCCCTTATCGTCGTCGTCGCCAAGCAGGTAAAGCCAGCCGAGCAGGAAGCCGATCATCAAGCTATCGGTCAAGGGCCCATCTGTCGGCGAACGATCGAAGAGAACCGTGTTCGCGGCCCAAACCGCGCCCCAGGCGAGATAGGAGGCAAGCGGCAGCGGCGAGAACCAGCGTTCGATCAGAGAAGGCTTTTCCATGGCTCGAGTATCGACGCTCATAGCACCTGCTCACAAGAGCAGAACGGCAAGTCATGACTTCCGGCACCCCGATCTGCTGACTTCTGGCACCTCATCGTCTAGGTCGCTCTTGAGATGCTGGTCTTACGCCAATCACTGCGCTTTTTCGAGGAGAACATCATGGACCTGTCGATCTTCGTCATGCCGCACGTCATTGCGGGCGTTTTCGCCCTGATCCTGTTCTGGATGGCCGTATTCAATCGCAAGGGCACCGCATTGCACCGCCGAATCGGCCAGGCCTATCTGCTCAGCATGGCCCTTATCGTTGTGACGGGAGTACCGCTGACGATCAAGGCCTACCTAGACGGATACCTGATTACAGCAGTATTTCTCGGCTACTTGCTGATTCTGGTCAGTCATGGTGGTGTCACGGCGCTCCGTTCCATTCGCCTTCGCCATGACCGCGAAGCCTTTCTTGGTCCTTTTCATCGAGCAGCAACAGCTGTGCTCGCGCTGGCGGGCATTGCCGTGATCGTACTGGGCTGGGGAAGTAGCATGGCTTTCATCCTCGTGCCTTTTGGCGCCATCGGCGCACTTGGATTGATCGGCCTGATACGTGACCTTCGTCGAAGTGATATTCCCAAGAATTGGTGGCTGCGTGAGCACTTCGGCGCCCTGATCGGTAACGGCATCGCAACACATATTGCGTTTTCCCAGATCGGGCTGGCGAGGATTTTCCCCGGCCAAGGTAGCGTGACCACCCTTTTGGGTTGGCTGTTGCCTTTGATCATTGGATTGGCGGCTATCCAGATTCTGGACCGCCGTTACGGGAAATCGGCTGCTAGAATCCCGGGGCACGCACGGACCGCAACTGCCCAGAGCCAATGAGTCGAACCATTCACTGTACGTTTCTTGATCAAGACCAAGAAGGCCTGGACCGGGCGCCCCTGCCCGGTCCGCTCGGTCAGCGAATCTTTGATGAGATCTCCAAACCAGCCTGGAAGCAGTGGCTGGCGCACCAGACCATGCTGATCAACGAAAACAGGCTGAGCCCCATCAATCCGGAACACCGCAAATATCTGGAAGCGCAGGCTGAAGCCTTCCTGTTCGGTGGCGAAGTAGATCAGGCGATCGGTTTCGTTCCACCAGAGTAGTCCTGAAGACCCGCCATCGCTTTCGACAACTCTGAGAGCGGCTCTTTCCTCGAAAGGCCTAGTGCGTCGCCAACAGCGGTCGGATCGACTCGATCCGACAGCTGATATCACCCATCTGAACCCGATCGAAGTTACTCAGATAGCCCGACTGTCCGGGGATCAGGCGCAGGGTGGTGATCGATCTGAGTACGCTGGGACAAGGCGGTGCCAATTCGATCAGGAAGCGACGCTGGCGACTGAACTCCATCAGAATCGTGTCGTGGCCAACGGCCTGCCAATCCCGAATGAAGCCGCCAACAAAAACACTATTCACGGGCTCGCCAGGTGCCGTTTCCGGCGGCAGATCCAGCACCTGGGGCTTGGGCTCGGTGGACGCGCAGGCTGCAAGGATGAAAACAGCCAGAAAGATCGACAGTCGATTCAGCGGTGCAGTGAACATGATCGGGCCTTCGCTCCTTGTGGGTAGGGATTCGGTCTGAGGTCCCATCTCGGACCCGGTTTCACAGCGGGAAGTTTCCGCTAAAAACTTGCCCCCATCCTATTGACTTCGACAGCACAAAACGTTTTAATACCGGGCTTCGCAGTGACGAGCACTGCGAGCACCAAGGATGGCTAGGTAGCTCAGTTGGTAGAGCAGCGGATTGAAAATCCGCGTGTCGGCAGTTCGATTCTGCCCCTGGCCACCATCCTTTCTCCTGCTGCTCCAATCCTGACGTTGAACTGCCCTTCGCATCGAAGCGGAGGGGTCTTCTGTTCCAATTCAGACCCCAGGATTGATCCATGGTCAGCGAGTCTACAACACTGCGCGAAGCGCTAGCTCAAGAAGATCGGAGAATCGATCGTCGCGAGTGTGAACTGCTGCTGGCCCATGCCTTCGATCGAGGCCGAGCTTGGGTCTGGGCTCACCTCGATGACACCCCTGTCGATGCCTCGGCTCTACAACGTTTTCATGAACTCGTCGATCAGCGGGTTCATGGGCACCCCATCGCCTATCTGACCGGCCGGCGTGAGTTCTATGGCCGCGACTTTGAGGTCAACGAGGCCGTATTGATACCGCGTCCCGAGACCGAGCTTTTGATTGAACTGGCTCTGAAGCGAAACGCGGCAACACCCTTGGATGTGATCGATATCGGAACCGGCTCAGGCGCTATCGCCCTGACCCTGGCCGCCGAACGACCCGCCTGGCGCGTCAGTGCCTGTGATATCTCGACGGAGGCCTTGGGCGTCGCCAAACGCAATCGTTCACGGCTGCAGCTGGATCGCGTGGAGCTGTTCGAAAGTGATCTGCTGGCGAAGGCAATTGATCGATCCTTCGATCTGATTGTCAGTAACCCACCCTATGTCGCTGGCGGAGACCCCCATCTGGCTCAGGGCGATCTTCGGTTTGAACCGGCCGTCGCGCTGAGCTGTGGAGACGACGGCCTGTCCATCATCAAACGTTTGATCGACCAGGCCTGGGGTGCCCTGCGGACTGG
>JBCDLQ010000296.1:0-4183 GCA_039414335.1 Pseudomonadota bacterium
CATGGCCGAACAGCTCGCCGCCTTTGGCGCGAAGATCGGACTGATCGATCTCGACCCGGAAGCACTGGAAACGACTCGCGCCAGCCTCCCTGGCGATGGCCATGCCAGTACCGTAGCCAACGTCACGGACGAGGCCGATGTCGACAGAGCCTTCAAGGAACTGATCGAACAACTCGGCGGCCTGGACGTGCTGATCAACAATGCCGGCATCACGAGAGACGGTCTGCTGGTCAAGGCCAAAGATGGCCAGATCGACCGCATGAGCCTGAGCGCCTGGCAGCAGGTGATCGACGTCAACCTGACCGGCGTCTTTCTCTGTGGACGTGCTGCGGCCTGCCACCTGGTCGAGGCCAATAACGGCGGTCTGATCATCAACGTCTCCAGCATTTCCAAGGCCGGAAACTTCGGCCAGACCAACTATTCCGCTGCCAAGGCCGGCGTTGCGGCCATGAGCGTGACCTGGGCCGGCGAGCTGGCCCGCCATGGGGTCCGGTCGGTCTCACTCTCGCCCGGATTCACCGGCACGGAGATGGTCAGGGCCATGCCCGAAAAGGCAATCGAGCGTATTACCTCGCGCATTCCTACCGGTCGCCTGGCCACGCCGGAAGAAATGGCCAGCACCATTCGTTTCATCATCGAGAACGACTACGTCAACGGCCGCGACATCGCAGTTGACGGCGGTCTGCGCCTGTAAGACAGTGCACCGAGATTGACGAACCCAACCTGACACCCCTGCCCACGGAGTTTTCCGGCATGGCTGATGACACCCAACAACCCTTGTCACGCGATCTGATCGAAACGGGCCAGGAACTGGCGCGCATTACCGGGCTGTCAGCCGCGCTCCTGATGCGCCTGGCACGACGTTGGGAGTTGCCGAACCTGGACCCCCTGAACCTGCGGCGTCCGACGCTGGCCGCCGTCGGCAGCACCTTGAAGCATCCGCGCCGCATGCTGTCGGCTCAGTGGGACCTCAGCCGCCGCTACCTGGGACTGCTGAAGTATCTGGGTTTGAAGACGTTTGGCCGCGACGCCAATCCCGCCATCACGCCGCAGCGCGGAGATCGCCGTTTCCGCTCGGAGGCCTGGGACGACAACCTGATCTTTGATCTCCTGCGGCAGGCCTATCTGCTGACCGCTGACTGGATGCTAGACAACGTCGCTCACATGCAGGACGTCGCGCCGGCCGACCGGATGCGAATCCGCTTCTACGCGCAGCAGTTTGCCGATGCCCTGTCTCCATCAAACTTTGTCCTGACCAATCCGGAAGTCCTCAAGGCCACGCGCGAAGAGCGCGGCGTCAACCTGCTGCGCGGATTCCGCCATCTCCTTGAGGACCTGCAGCAAGGCGATGGACAGCTGCTGATCTCCATGACCGACAAGCAGGCCTTCACCGTCGGTGAGAACATCGCCAATACGGAGGGCTCGGTGGTGTTCGAGAACGAGATGATGCAGCTCATCCAGTACGCACCCCGCTTGAAGACGGCCTACTCGAAGCCGCTGCTGATCATTCCGCCCTGGATCAACAAGTTCTACATCCTCGATCTGCAGCCCAAGAACTCCTTCATCCGCTGGGCCGTGGAACAGGGCTACACCGTGTTCGTGGTGTCCTGGGTCAATCCTGACGAAAAGCTGCGCTACAAGCGTTTCGAAGACTACATGCACGAGGGCATTCTGGAAGCACTGGATGCGATTGAGCAGGCCACGGGCCAGGCCAACGTCAACGCCATCGGCTATTGCATTGGCGGCACCCTGCTGGCCGCCACCCTGGCCTACATGAAGGCCAAGGACGACGATCGCATCGAGTCGGCAACCTTCTTCACCACCCAGGTCGACTTCACGGAAGCCGGAGAGCTGAATGTCTTCATTGATGACCAGCAGCTGGCCAGTCTTGAGAAGAAAATGCAGGCCCAGGGTTATCTGGACGGTGAGTCCATGGCCATGACCTTCAACATGCTGCGCGCCAATGACCTGATCTGGAGCTTCGTGGTCAACAACTATCTGCTGGGCCGCGAACCCGCAACCTTCGACCTGCTGTACTGGAACTCGGACTTCACGCGACTGCCCGAGACCATGCACACCTACTATCTGCGCGAGATGTATCTGGAAAATCGCCTGGTCGAGCCCGGCGGTATCGAAATGGGCGGTGTGCCGATCGATCTCACCACAATCGACATTCCGATTTACATCCAGTCCAGCCGCGAAGACCACATCGCTCCCTACCCGTCGGTCTACAAGGCCTCGAAGCTGTATTCCGGTGATGTGACCTTCATGCTGGCCGGATCCGGCCACATCGCCGGCGTCGTCAACCATCCAGATGCAAACAAGTACGGCTACTGGACCAACGATGAATTGCCCGATGATCCTGAAGACTGGATTGCCGGCGCCGATGCCCACGAGGGCTCCTGGTGGCCGAACTGGCACGACTGGCTGAAGCAGCGCTCCGGACGCCGGATCAAGGCACGTGTTCCCGGTGACGGCAAGCTGGCGGTCATCGAGGCCGCGCCCGGCCGCTACGTCCAGTCACAATAAATCCGCACGTCCTTGTCACAGAACGGGGACAATAGACGCAATCAGCTTCTGACAGACACGGAAACGGTTGCTCGCCCTATGGACTCGAACGCCCCAGTCTCGGCCGAACTTGCTCGACGCATGATCGGCCTGGTCGACCTGACCCGCCTGGAATCAACGGACACGACGGATGCCTCGGAAGCCGAGGCTATTCGAGCCCTGTGCCGGAAAGCCAATACTCCCGCGGGACCCGTGGCTGCGGTCTGCGTCCATCCCGCATGGGTTGAACTGGCCGACTACACCTTGCGCGATGCCGGCAATCGCCAGATCGTCCGACTCGCAACAGTCGCCAACTTCCCAGAAGGCAGCGGATCTGTCGATGGCACGGTAGCGACCATCAAGGCGGCCCTGGTCGACGGGGCCGATGAAATTGACGTCGTCCTGCCCTGGCGCGAGCTCACAGACGGCGATAGGGAATCGGTTCAGCAACTGCTTGCGGCCAGCCGAATGGCCTGTTCCAATCACTGCATGAAGGTGATTCTGGAAAGCGGCGAGCTCGACGAGCCCGAACTGATTCGACAGGCCTCGGAAATCGCCATTGCCTGCGGTGCGGACTTCCTCAAGACCTCGACGGGCAAGGTGCCGGTCAACGCCACCATGGCCGCGGCCACCATCATGCTCGGGACGCTCCGCGATACGAACAGAAAGGTCGGCTTCAAGGCTTCCGGGGGTCTGCGTACGGCCCAGGACGCGGCGACCTACCTCTCGCTCGCCGAGCAGATGTTGGGCACCGATTGGATCGGCCCCGATCACCTGCGCTTCGGCGCCTCCAGCCTGCTGGACGACCTGCTGGCTCATGCCAGAAGTTCCGACACGCAATGATGCAGGCACGCGAACTGCTCCAGGCCAAACGCTCAGGTCAGGATTGGACAAAAGCCGAGATCGAGTTCCTCGTCGCCGGCATGGCCGATGGCTCCCTCGGCAACGAGCAGCTGGGCGCTTTTGCCATGGCCGTCGCTCTGCAGGGCATGAGCGTCGATGAGCGCGTTGCCCTGACCCTGGGTATGCGCGACTCCGGTCGTGTCATGCAGTGGCCGGATCTGGATGGCCCCGTGCTGGACAAGCATTCCACCGGCGGCATCGGCGATTCAACCTCGCTGCTGATTGGTCCCTGGGTAGCGACATGCGGCGGATTCGTTCCGATGATCACGGGCCGCGGCCTCGGCCATACGGGCGGCACCTGTGACAAGCTCGAGAGCATCCCGGGCTACGTCACCGATCCGGACCCGGTTCAACTCGATCGCGTGGTTCGCGAATTGGGCGTGGCCATCATCGGACAGACGCGTGATCTCGCTCCCGCCGACCGTCGTCTCTATGCCGTTCGCGATGTCACCGGCACGGTGGACGTCCTGCCATTGATCGTGGCTTCGATACTCAGCAAAAAGCTGGCTGAAGGACTCGATGGCCTCGTGCTGGACGTCAAATACGGCTCCGGCGCCGTCATGCAGGACCTTGAGCCCGCCGCCGAGCTGGCTCGAACGCTCGCAGCGACGGCCGACGCAGCCGGCACGCCGACCCGCGCCTTGCTGACCGATATGAACCAGAGCCTCGGTCGCTGCGCTGGCAACGCACTCGAGATTCGCGAGATCATCGACCTGTTGACCGACGAAACGAA
>JBCDLQ010000297.1:0-4174 GCA_039414335.1 Pseudomonadota bacterium
CTCAAGTCCGGTGATTCCGCCCAGCCAGGCCAGGGGGCCGTTGACCAGGGCAATCAGGGCCAGGAAAGCCAGCAACATGGCACCGACGTTCAGGGCCAGCTTCAGGCCGTCGCCGGCGCCGCCGGCGGCGGCTTCGATCAGGTTGACGTGGGGCCGATCGATCGCCGTACGGACCGTGCCGACCGTCTCGGATTCGGCGGTCTCGGGAATGATCAGCTTCGCCATGACCCACGCGGCGGGTGCCGCCATGATCGAGGCCGAGATCAGATGCTTGGCAAAGTAAGCCTGCTCCGCCGGATCAGATCCGCCAAGCAGGAGAACATAGGCTGCGAGCACGCCACCGGCAATTGTTGCCATACCACCGGTCATCAGCGCGAACAGCTCGGAACGGGTCATGCCAGAAATGAAGGGGCGAACCACCAGCGGCGCTTCCGTCTGGCCGACGAAGACATTAGCGGCGGTGGCCAGCGACTCCGAACCCGACACGCCCATGAAGCGGGTCATGACCCAGGCCATCGCCTCGACCAGCTTCTGCATCACCCCAAGGTGGTACAGACAAGCCATCAGGGCGGCAAAGAAGATGATCGTCGGCAGGACCTGAAAGGCGAAGATGAATCCGAAGCTGTCTGCCTTGGCCAGGTCACCGAAGATAAAGCTGGAGCCTGCGGCGGTAAAGCCGATCAAGGTCACGAACAGTTCGCCCAGCTTTCCGAACAGCTGCTGCCCGAAGGGCACGGAGAGAACGATGACGGCGAGCGCGAACTGCAGCACGACGCCCACAACGATGGTTTTCCAGGCGATCGATCGTCGCTGCTCGGACAGGGCCCAGGCAATCCCCAGGATGCAGACGATGCCGAACAGGCCGTGCAGGATACTCAACATGCGATCAGACCTCGAAGGGCGGTAGCTTCGGCTCGACCAGACGCAGTTCTGGCCGCAGGTACTTCGGCAAACCGTCACGTCCGTAGGTCGGATAAGCCTCGCCGCGAATCAACGGCTCCAGATAGGCTCGGGCCGATGGTGTGATGCCGAAGCCGTCGCGCGTGATGTACCGCTTGGGCATCTTCTTTTCTTGATTGGCGATTCGCGCCAAGGGCGCGGGCTCGACGGTCCAGCGGTAGGGCTTGTCGCTCTTGCGCTTGATCACGGGCATCACGCCCGATTGGCCAGCGAGCGCCAGCTTGACGGCGCCGGCACCGACTGCTCGAGCATGTGCCAGGTCCATCGCCGAGGCCACGTGGCGAGCTGAACGCTGCAGGTAGTCGCTGACCGCCCAGTGGCACTTGAAACCCGTTGCCTCCTTGACCAGTTCGGCGACGCGCGGCGCGGCACCGCCCAGCTGGGCATGGCCGAAGGCATCAGTCGTGCCCGCTTCGGACAAGAAGCGACCGTCCGTCGTCTTGACCCCTTCGGACACGACGATCGAGCAGTAGCCATGCTGCTGCACGGAGCGCTCGACGGTAGCGGTGAAGCGCTCCGATTCGAAGGGCACTTCGGGAAACAGGATGATCTGCGGTGGATCGCCTTTCTTGCGCGCGGCAAGGCCACCAGCGGCGGCAATCCAGCCCGCGTGTCGACCCATCACTTCCAGGATAAACACCTTGGTCGAGGTCGAGGCCATGGACATCACGTCCAGACTGGCTTCCATCACCGACACGGCGACGTATTTGGCCACGGAGCCAAAGCCGGGGCAGTTGTCGGTCACGACCAGATCATTGTCGATGGTCTTGGGCACGGCGATGCACTGCAGGTCGAGCTGGCGCTGCCGCGCCATCTCCGAGATTTTCAGGGCCGTATCGGCGGAGTCGTTCCCGCCGTTGTAGAAGAAGTAGCCGATGTCGTGGGCCTTGAACACATCGATCAGGCGCTCGTACTCGCGATGGTTCTCATCCAGCCCCTTCAGCTTGTAGCGGCAGGACCCGAACACGCCGCCCGGCGTTTGTGCCAGCGCCTCGAGATCGCGCTTGCCCAATGAGCGCGTGTCGACCAGAGTTTCCTGCAGCACGCCCAGGATGCCATTACGTGCCGCCAATACCCGGCCCAGCGTCTTGCGATGCTCGCGCGCGGTTTCGATCAAGGCTGCTGCCGTGGCATTGATGACCGGCGTCACACCACCGGACTGCGCATAGAGAAGGTTCTTTCTCGCCATTCCGCTTACCCATCCTTCGTGGCCATCAAGCATAGCCGATTGGCCGGCCACGACCACGAATCGTTCACTGCATCGCGGGACACTTCGAAGCGGCGCCAGTATTTGACAGTCACGCGCCGACCAAGGTAGCTTTATCGGCTTGTCTTTTCATCTTCGGACGCTAAGTTTTCCCATGCGAATCGTACTTCTCGGCCCGCCCGGATCGGGCAAGGGCACGCAGGCTGCTCTGCTCAAGGAACGCTTGGGTGTTCCGCACATTTCCACTGGTGTCCTGCTGCGCGCAGCCGTCGCGGCCCAGACCCCGCTCGGCCTCAAGGCCAAGGCCGCCATGGACGCCGGTGAACTCGTGTCCGACGACCTGGTGCTCGGCTTGATCGAAGAGCGCATGGGCGACGAGGACGTCAAGGCTGGCTATCTGCTGGATGGCTATCCCCGAAATCTAGCCCAGGCCGAAGCGCTGGACCAAGTGCTCGGCCGCGTCAATCTGCCCGTGGAGAAAGCGCTTGCCCTGACCGTCGACGAAGAGCAGATCGTTCAGCGTCTGGCCAAACGGGCGTCGGAAGAAGGTCGCTCCGACGATACGGAAGAGGTCGTTCGGAATCGGCTGGCGGTCTACGGCGAGCAGACCGCGCCGGTGATTGGCTACTATACCCAGCAGGATCTGGTGATCGAGGTTAACGGCATGGGCACGATCGGCGAGGTCAATGACCGCCTCAATCAGGCCCTGAACTGAGCCCGGGAACGGGGAATGATGAGGCCGTCAAACCACCCGAATCTGGACCCGGATCCGCGCACCCTCATTCGCTGATGCGATCAAACCATGGCCGAGATGCTCGCACATCACGGCCAGGTCCAGCTCGGCCAGCGGATCGGTCGCGATGACTTCCAGAACCTGATCCCCTCTCATCTCCTTCAGCGCCTTGCCCGCTTCGATGACCGGAATCGGACACAGGCTGCCGCTTACGTCCAGAACCCGGTCTGCCGTCAGCCATTCTGGTAGTCTGCCTGCTGCTGTCTCGCTCATTCATTCATGTCCGATCTGATCATTCGACTGGCTGCTGTCCTCGCCTTGCGCCTGGGTCCTCAGGACCTGCCGGCCGGTCGTACCACGCTGGGTTTCACCATCCTGGCTTATCTGGTCATTACCGCCTTCAATCTGAATCGCGGTGAAGGTCACCCTGCACCGATTCCGGTGCTGATGCTGGCCGTATTGCTGCCGATGCTACTGGTCTGGATTGTACTCGCGCTGCGCAATCGGACGGCGCGCTGGGAACAGACCCTGAGCGCCCTGTTCGGGACCAGCGCCCTGCTCTCGATCATCACCCTGCCCTTCAGCCTCGCCGCGGGCGGCGAACCGGCGCCAATGCTGGCTCTGGTCCTGCTGCTCAGCTTCTTCTGGTCCTTTGCCGTCGACGCCCATATCTGGCGGCACGCGCTGGAGGTCAGCTTCCCGATTGCCCTGATCGTGACCATGCTACTGTTCACGACCTCGCTGTTCATCATCACCTCCTTGACGGGTCCCCTATGAAAATCCACATCCTCGGCATCTGCGGCACCTTCATGGGGGGACTGGCGGCGCTGGCGCGAGCGGATGGCCATGAGGTCACGGGCTCCGACGAGAACGTCTACCCGCCGATGAGCACTCAGCTCGAGGCCCTGGGGATCGAGCTGACGGAAGGGTATGACGCCGAACAGCTCGACCCGGCGCCTGATTTGGTGCTGATCGGCAATGCGCTGTCTCGAGGCAACCCAGCCGTCGAGGCCGTGCTGAATCAGCGCATTCCCTACACGTCGGGTCCGCGCTGGCTGGGTGAGAACTATCTCAATCAACGTCGCGTGCTGGCCGTCGCCGGCACCCACGGCAAGACCACCACCTCGAGCATGGCGGCCTGGATTCTGGATCAGGCCGGCCTCCAGCCCGGCTTCCTCATCGGCGGCATTCCCAACAATTTTGGCGTCTCGGCAAGATCGGGTTCCGAGTGGTTCGTCGTCGAAGCCGACGAGTACGACACGGCCTTCTTCGAC
>JBCDLQ010000298.1:0-4156 GCA_039414335.1 Pseudomonadota bacterium
AGGAGAACAACACGATGATCCTGCCGGCGGAGCTGTCGGATATCGGATCGGTGGTTGCCGGCCTGAGCCAGACCCTGGCAGCGACGCGCAACAAGCCCTGATTCCAATCCGGGTTGAAGCATCGAAAGGCCACTGCTTCGGCAGTGGCCTTTTTCTTTTGTTGCACCTGAAACGCCCCCTGCGTCATCTCCAACTAGCAGTGCTGTAAGGACACCAAACATCGTCATCCCGGCCTTGAGAGCCTGTGCTGAACTTGATTCAGTAGGACCCAGCGTCTGTGAAGGCGGCAACATCATACAAAAAGCCGCTGGATCCCGGGTCAGGCCCGGGACGACACTTGGTAGAACGATCAGCCAGAACCGGGACCCAGCGTCAGTAAAGGCGGCAACATCGTGCGATGAGCCACAGGGTCCCCGATCAAGTCGGGGACGACGGAGGAGAAGTTGCCCACTATCCGGATCGAGCGTCGCTCTGGATCATCCTCTTCAAACTAGCCGTGCTGCGTTCTCATGGCGCTCCGGATACGCGCTTCAATGGCGGCGTGCCCGTTTCCTTCAGCCTCGGCGACGACGCGAGCGCATTACCGATCGACTATCCGCGCCACATCACCTTGAGCCCCCTGAATGACCAGATCGTGGTCACGGGCCATACGCGCGGCCAGGTCAGTACCAACAACCGGATCGGCGTTGCCCGCTTCATCGGGCTGGGCCCGCTGCTGTTTTCGACCCCGCTATGAGGACTAGCCTCACTTCACTGGCGCGTTTCATGGCCTCCGTATACTCCGGCCATGCCTGCACCATCCCTGATCCGCGTTCCGACGCTGCAGACCCGCAACCTTGAAGAAGCCCGCTCGGGCACGCTTGAGGAGCTGGTCGACTTCATTACCCAGCACCCGCGCCTGCTGGTGCTGACCGGTGCCGGCCTGAGCACGCGGTCGGGCATTCCGGCCTACCGCAACGCCCAGGGCAAATGGATCCGGCGCGATCCAATTCTCTATCAGGAGTTCATCGCCAGCGCGACCACGCGCCGACGCTACTGGGCGCGCAGCTTCTTCGGCTGGTCATTGATGGACAAGGCCGAGCCCAATGCGGCCCATCGCGCACTCGCCCGCTTCGAGGCGCTTGGCCGCATCACGGAGCTGGTGACCCAGAACGTGGACGGACTCCATCGGGCCGCTGGCTCTCAAAGCCTGGTCGAGCTGCACGGTGCCCTGGACCAGGTCAGCTGCCTGGACTGCGGCCATGGCATGAGCCGTGATGACCTGCAGACCGAACTTGAAGCCGCCAACCCCGACTGGCGCCCAGAGGTCCTGGGCTATCGACCCGACGGCGATGCGGAGCTGGACAACAGCGCCTACCCCGGCTTCCAGATCGTAGACTGCCCGGTTTGCGGCGGCCGCCTCAAGCCTGACGTGGTGTTCTTTGGTGAATCGGTTCCTGCCGAGCGCGTTCAGCGCATCGATCAAGGCCTGGCCGACTGCGACGGCGTGTTGGTGATCGGTTCTTCCCTGGTGGTGATGTCGGGCTTTCGCATCGTGCGCCAGGCCGCCAAGCTGAATCGCCCCGTCGTGGCGATCAATGACGGCCGCACCCGCGCCGACGAGCTGCTGGACTTCAAGGTCGGCGGCGATTGTGTCGAGGTGCTCGACCAGGTCCTGCGATAATCGAGGCATGTTGGCGACCTTTCGACCAGCGGCTGCCCTGGCCGCGATCCTACTGTGCACGGCCTGCCAGACCGCAGACCCCAGCCTGACCGTGGTCGACGCGCCCGTGGGCGAACGCAGCCTTGCTCCTCGCCTGACCGAAACTTCAAGTGGCTCGGCGATTCTCAGCTGGCTGGACGTGACCGAGACTGGCCATCGCTTTGTACTGGCTGAATTCGACGGCGAGCACTTTGGGCCCGCGCGGGAAGTCGCTCGCGGCGACAACTTCTTTGCCAACTGGGCCGATACGCCGGGTGTGCGTGAAGCCGCTGATGGCCGCTGGCTGGCCCACTGGCTGGTTCGATCCGGTCGCGGCACCTATGCCTATGACGTCGTCATGACGCTGAGCGAAGACCGAGGAGTGACCTGGTCCGAACCCTTCTCGCCCCACAACGACGGCACGCTGACCGAGCACGGATTTGTCAGCACCTTTCTCGCTCCTGGAACCGCATCCGCGATCGGCGCCGTCTGGCTGGACGGGCGTGAGACCGAGCCCGCTGCCGAGGACCGCGACCACGATCACGGTGAGCACCATCATCATGGGGCGGGTGCGATGACCCTTCGCACCGCCACGATCAATGGATCGGGTCAGGTCGACAACGGCACCTTGCTCGATGACCGCGTCTGCGATTGCTGCACCACCGCCAGCGCAGTGACCAATAACGGGGTGGTGGTCGTCTATCGCGATCGCAGCCCCGAAGAGATTCGCGATATCCATATCGTTCGCCAGACTGAAACCGGCTGGAGCAAAGGCACGCCCGTTCATCGTGACGGCTGGCAGATCGCCGGGTGCCCGGTCAATGGACCCGATGTCATCGCGCGAGGGCAGCAGGTGTTTGTCGCCTGGTTCACGTTGGCCGATGACCAAGCGCGCGTGCAGCTGGCGAGTTCGGAGGACGGCGGAGTGACCTTCTCCGAACCGCAAGTCTTCGACAAGAACATTGCCCTGGGTCGCGTTGATCTGAGATGGATCGACGACGGGTTCGTCCTGAGCTGGATCAGCCAGACCAGCGGCAGCGCCGTGTGGCGCCTGGCCCGATTTGATTCAGATGGCGAGTTGATTCAGGAAGGTAATCTCAGAACGCTGGATCGCGGCCGGGTCAGTGGCATCCCGCACGTGATGGCAGGCGATGAGGATTCGCTCTGGGTGACCTGGACCGAGAGCCGGGGCGATCCGGCCGGCCCGCAGGTTCAGTTCGGACGCGTTCAACTCGACGCTATCAAAGAGCCCCATCTAGAGACGCCCACCGCCGATCACTGATCCGGCAGGGGAATCCACTCTGAATCATCGATGACCTTGTCGAAGCGGCCCGAGACCCAGTCGGCCTTGGCCTGCTCGATGCGCTCCTTGTCCGAATGGACGAAATTCCACCAAAGATGTCGCGGTCCGTCCAGAGGTTCACCACCCACCAGCGCTACGCGCGCGCCGGTCTGCGTGCTGATCGTGAAGTGCACGCCGTGCTTGAGCACGAGCAGCTGACCGGCCAGGTAGGTCTGGCCATCGACGTCCACGGAGCCGTCGGCCACGTAGAGACCGCGCTCTTCATGGGGGCTGTCAATCGGCAGTCGGGCGCCGGGCTGCAGCTCGATGTCCACGTACAGGGTCTCGCTCTTGACCGGCACGGGCGCCGCGTGACCATAGGCGGAACCGGCAAGCACGCGAGCGCGCGCACCGGCATCTTCGATCAGGGGCAAGTCGGCTTCTGGATGGTGAGAGAAATCGGGATCGATCTCTTCATGGGTCCTGGGCAAAGCAATCCAAGCCTGCAGACCGAACAGTTCGCTCTGCTGGGCGCGTGCCTCGTCCGGGCTGCGCTCAGAATGCACAATGCCCCGACCGGCCGTCATCAGATTGACTGCGCCGGGGCGGATCACCTGCTTCGTGTCCAGGCTGTCGCGGTGCATGATCTCACCGCTGTACAGATAGGTGATCGTGGACAGGCCGATATGCGGGTGCGGACGGACGTCCAGGCCCTGGCCGGGCTTGAACTGGCCCAGCCCCATCTGATCAAAGAACACAAACGGGCCGACGGTCCGGCGCTCGCTCGAGGGCAGAACGCGACGCACTTCAAAGCCACCGATATCACGCGTACGCGGCACGATGACCTGAGCAATAGCTTCCGGGCACTCGTGCGGATGCTCACCGCTGGCGTTCGGGCAATCAAAGAAACTCATGGCGGGCTCCCGTCCGGTCTTCAACGGAGAGAGTCTAATCAAACGTCTTGCTTTGGACTGTGAAGCACACTCAGTGGAAGTGGAAGGAGCTCATAAACCGGACAAAGACGTTACAGCCCCCCGAACCGGGTTCGGGAGGCTTTGGAAAAATTGGCACGGGCATCAGTGCTGTTATTCAATTGTCCAGGTTGTAGCGTTCGCACGGAAGGTCGTTGACGAGGCTCAATCGAGTGACAGCGATTTCACCCGTACCCAGATCCGGCAGGTTATAGCTGAATA
>JBCDLQ010000299.1:0-4138 GCA_039414335.1 Pseudomonadota bacterium
CGGCCATGGTTGTGATCGTGGCCAGCGCCAACTATCTGGTCCAGTTTCCCGTCAACAACTGGTTGACGTGGGGCGCTTTGACCTACCCGGTTTCCTATTTCATTACGGATCTGACCAACCGCTTCTATGGAAAACTGAGCGCGCGCCGGATCGTCTTGGTGGGTTTCGTTCTGGCGGTGTTGGCATCCATTGTTCTGGCCAGCCCTCGCATTGCGCTGGCTTCGGGTACCGCATTTCTCGTCTCCCAGCTCATGGACGTGGCCATATTCGATCGCCTTCGAGGGGCACGCTGGTGGCAGCCACCGTTGATTTCCTCAACGCTCGGTTCTCTGGTCGATACGGCGCTGTTCTTTGCCTTGGCGTTCTACGGAACGGGCATGCCGTGGGTGACGCTGGCGATCGGCGACTACGGCGTCAAGGTGGCGATCGCTCTGTTGCTGCTCTTCCCCTGGTGGCTGGCGGCGCGTCGTGGGTGAGTTCTTCTCGATAGCCTGCGCGGCCACCTGGGCTCTGGCCGTCATCCTGTTTCGCCGCTCCGGTGAGACGCTGCCCGCCTTCGAGCTGAATCTGTTCAAGAATCTGCTGGCCGTGATCGTGATGGTGCCGACCGTGTTGCTGTTCCACGGCTTTGCCCTGCCGGGTTACTCGGCGACAGAGTTGGGCATCGTCCTGGTTTCGGGTGTGATCGGCATCGCCATTGCCGATACCTGGTACCTGCGGGCGCTTAACGTTATGGGGGCGTCTCGAACGGGCGTCGTCGCCATGCTGTTCTCGCCATTCGTGATCGTCCTGTCAGGCCTGTTTCTGGACGAATCCCTGCGGGCCGTGCAATACCTGGGATTCATCCTGGTTTTGGGCGGCATCCTGCTGGTGACCTGGCGACGGAATCGCCAGGACATTTCGATGGGTGCGCTCAAGGAAGGCGTGCTGTTCGGTACCGGCGCAGTCGCCCTGATGGCCGTCGGTATCGTGATGGTCAAGCCGATTCTGGAGGAACACGAGTTTCTCTGGACCGTGGCGCTTCGTCTGGCTGCCGGTGCGCTCGGCATGCTCATTGTGGTGGCTGTCGGCCGAAGCTGGGGACGCGTGATGCAGAGCTATCGTTCGCCGCAACCCTGGGGCACGGTGGTCGCCGGTAGTCTGCTGGGCAGCTACATCTCGATGATTCTCTGGCTCGCTGGCTACAAGCTCACGGATGCATCGGTTGCTGCTGTGCTCAATGAAACGGCCGGTGCCTTCATCGTGCTGTTTGCCTGGTTGATCCTGAAAGAGGAGATGAACGCCAAGCGGCTGGCAGGCGTCTCTCTGGCGTTTGCCGGCGTCGCCGTCGTGGTGATGGTCTGAGCGCAGTTTCACGCGGCCTTGCCGCCCGCGCTATGCTCCAGAGCTGTCCCCGAAGCGGAACTCGAGGTGTTGCATGGGCAAGAAGGAACAGACGCCAACCCCGCCTTCCCCTTTCGGCACCCCTCGCTTCTGGGTGCTAGCGGCTCTGCTCGCCGGTCTGATCACCACGCTGTCCTGGACAGGCTGGGTGGATCGCAGCGCCCAGGAACAGGCCCAGAGCATGCTGACCCGCGCGCTGGTCACCTATGCGGTGGCGCGGTCGCTCAATGGCGTGATTTCCGTCATTCAGGAAACCGAGGTGGCGATCCAGCCTGCTGGAGTCGGCGTCAAGCTGGCGCCGGGCGAAGTGCTGGATCCGGTCAATGATCTGATCGAGCAGTTTTCCTGGGTCATGCTGGCTTCGGCCGCGTCTCTGGGGATTCAGCGCTTGATGCTGGAGATCAGCCAGTGGCCGGGGATGACTCTTGTCCTGTTGACCAGCCTGGCGATCTGGCTGGCCGTCTTGATAGGTCGTCCCGCCAATCGTTGGCGCGCGACGGCCGGGCGAGTGTTGCTGCTGGCGTTGTTTCTCCGTTTTGCAGCCCCTTGCGTGATGCTGGCTTCCGACGCGGTTTACCAGCTGTTTCTCGACCCGGTCTATGTAGAGGCCAGTGCTCAGATTGGCCAGACGCAATCGGAGCTCACTGATCTCCACCAGCAGGCCACGGAGGAGGCGCAGAGCGAAGAGGATTCGGGCTGGACTGGCTGGTGGGGACGGACCGCCGACCAGTTTCGCCTGTCCGAACGGATCGAGAGTTATCAGGCGCTGTTCGCGGAGCTGACGGAAAACGTTGTGGAACTGGTGGCAGTGTTCGTGCTCCAGACGATCGTATTGCCGCTGCTGTTTCTGTGGGGGCTGCTGAAGCTCTGGCGTCAACTCTGGCGCTGGTCACCTGAATGACTCGGAGGCTTGTCGCTCGCAGTCGGCTCCTTATTGCACTGGGCGCAGGTGTCTTCCAGTCCCGGCACCGGATCATGACCGCCTTCACAGAATGGATTGCAGCGCAGAATGCGCTTGGCCGTCAGCCAACTGCCGCGCAGGGCGCCGTAGTGTTCGATTGCCTGCAGGCCGTAGATCGAGCAGGTCGGCGTGAAGCGGCACTGGCCGCCAATCCAGGGCGAGAGCAGGTAGCGATAGGCGCGGATCAGCCAAAGTAGCAGCGACTTCATGGGCTTGCCCTCGTATTCACTCTAGGATATATAATCGCCGGTTTACCGTTCACTGATTCAGAGGCTACGAAAAGTCGATGACGAGCAATACAGTCAAGCTTCCCAAGGGTTACAAGCCGTCCGAGAAAGAAGAGTACATGAACCCGAAGCAGTTGGAGTTTTTCCGCCAGAAGCTGATGGATTGGAGAAACAGCCTGATCGAAGAGTCTCAGGAAACCATCAACAACCTCCGCGGTGAAGTGCGCGACGTCGGTGACGAGGCCGAGCGTGCCAGCCGTGAGACGGAAAACAGCCTGGAGCTGCGCACTCGCGACCGCTATCGCAAGCTGTTGGGCAAGATCGACGAAGCGCTGGCTCGCGTTGACGATGGCTCCTACGGTTACTGCGAAGAAACGGGAGAAGAAATTGGTCTGGCACGCCTGGAAGCGCGTCCCAACGCGACCCTGTGTCTCGACGCCCAGGAGCGTTGGGAATTGAAGCAGAAGCAGATGAGAGACAGCCGCTAGTCGAATCGAAATCGCTCACCCTGTTGTCAGCGACCTCGCTCTCAGGCATGCTCGGCAGCAACGAGCGCTGAGACACTGCATCTTGAACACGGGCTTCCAGCCCGAAAAGACTCAAATCGAGGGAAAGTCATGAAGAACGTCAAATCCTTGCTTGCAATTACAATCGGCCTGTCGCTGGCCTCCGCTTCGGCAGTGGCGCAAGACGATCCGGTTGACGATCGTTGGTACGTCGGTGTGTCTGGTGGCATGGTCTGGCCCGATGGCAATCGGGACACTGCCGACAGTGAGGACTACCACTATGGCGTTCACGCAGGGCGGTTTTTCTCTCATGACTTCAGCCTCGACCTTCGTGTCGATCGTTACACGCTGGATTACGGCTTCGTCACGCCAGGTCCAAGTAACCGCAACACGCTGACCTCTGCGGGCCTTGTTGGACGCTATCACTTTCGCCAGGGTCAGGCGACGCGCCCCTATTTTCTTGCCGGTCTGGGATTGCAGCAGCACAACAACGCCTTTGACGATGGCTATGACTTCTATGCGTCAGCTGGTGCGGGCATTCTTCATGAGGTTAACGATAACTGGAGCATGCGCTTCGAGGCTGAATTGCGCCACGATAACGACCGAGATACCTTCAACAGCAACAACGGCTCAGATGATGTCCTTCTGACCTTTGGTCTGAACTATGCCTTTGGCGAGAAGCCGCGCGCCGCTGCGCCGGTGGCACCTGCACCGCAACCTGTTCGAGCTCCAGCGCCTCGTCCGGCACCGACGCCGGAGCCCACACCGGAGCCCACACCGGAGCCCGAACCGCACGTGATCTTCGAGTTTTCAGCCGAAGTCGCGTTCGGTTTGAATTCAGCTGATCTGCAGCCTGCTGCAGTCGCCGAGCTGAATGAGGCCATCGAGATGCTGGCCATGCACCCGGAATTGACGGGTATTCAGGTTGCCGGCCACACCTGCGATCTGGGTGCCGAGTCCTTCAATCAGGGATTGTCTGAGCGCCGCGCTCAGGCCGTGCGTGATTATCTGGTTGGCAACGGAGTTGAAGCAGGACGCTTGAGTGTTCGGGGCTATGGAGA
>JBCDLQ010000300.1:0-4136 GCA_039414335.1 Pseudomonadota bacterium
GCCTCCTTGAGCACCTCAGCCAGAGTGAAACCAAGGCGCCATCAGGTCGCACCGTCGAACCTGCGACAAATCACAATCAGGTTCGAACCGAAGCTCGCCGAAGCGCAGCGCCGGCAATCTTGAGTGACATGACAGGAACGAAGCGGATGCCATGGCACTCAAGATCGCGGTCGCAGAGCGACCGTCCGAAGGACAAGCGATCGCAGATCGCGCAGCACCCCTGCCCGGGCACGATTTCAGAGAACCCAGAAGCCCGCTCTGACCCCGCGCAAGCCCGTCAGAACCTCAAGCTTCATCAATGAATTGACCAAAGTTCCTGAGCCACTTTGCAACCTGCTCCCGCAGCTTCTCATCAACGCTCTCATCACTCAGGCTCTGGTGAGCACGAGAGACACGGAGGTAGTCCGGAAACAGGTTGACGCCGAGCTGGCGGAGACTGATGAGCGCAGACGATTGGGCCAGCGCCGTACCCCAGGCGCCGGGCGTTGCGCCTGCCAGTGCCGTGGGACGTTTGCTGAAGGTCGATCGCATTTCTTCGCCAGGACGCGTCAACCAGTCCAGCGCATTCTTCATGACGCCGGGCATGCCAGCGTTGTATTCGGGTGTGATCAGGATCAGCCCATCGCTGCCCTTGATTCTTTCGCGAAGACGGGTCACGGCTTCGGGAATGCCGTGGGCGTCTTCCTCATCACCGTTATAGAGGGGAATACCATGCAGATCGGCGAGTTCGACGGTCACAGGCGATTCCGCCAGGGTGGTCATCAAACGGCCAAGGCGAGTATTCAAGGATTCCTTGCGCAGGCTTCCACTAACGGCGATCAGTTTCATGCAGATTGACTCCATAAGGTGGGTGTTGACGGTGTGTGGCGGAGCATACTCAACTGATCGCTGAATACCGTCAAGGGCGTCTGAGGGCGCGCCCGAGCAGTATCCAAGCCGAGTACAATGCGCCCATAACAATCGAGTCAACCCTGATTCAGGAGAACAGCAACACATGGGTATGCTAGAGGGCAAGAAAGCACTCATCGTGGGCGTCGCCAGCCCCCGATCCATTGCTTGGGGTATCGCAGAAGCGATGCATCGCGAAGGCGCCGAATTGGCCTTCACCTATCAAACGGAAAAGCTCAAGACCCGGGTCGATCGCATCGCCGAACAGACCGGATCAAAGCTCGTCATGCCACTCGACGTCGCTCATGACGATCAGATCGAGGCGGTATTCGACCACCTGTCTCAGCACTGGGACGGTCTCGACATCATCGTCCACGCGGTCGGATTCGCACCGCGCGATCAGATCGAGGGTGAATTTGCCGACGTCGTCAGTCGCGACGG
Organism: Pseudomonadota bacterium; assembly: GCA_039414335.1. Classification (GTDB taxonomy): domain Bacteria; phylum Pseudomonadota; class Gammaproteobacteria; order Xanthomonadales; family Wenzhouxiangellaceae; genus Wenzhouxiangella. The sequence goes on from JBCDLQ010000300.1 coordinate 1,330, forward strand.
TTTCCGCATCGCCCATGATATCTCCAGCTACAGCTTTGCAGCACTCGCCAAAGCGGGACGTGAAATGATGCGAGGCCGCCAGGGGTCGCTGCTCACCCTGTCCTACATGGGTGCGGTGAGAGCCATGCCCAGCTACAACGTCATGGGTCTGGCCAAGGCTTCACTGGAGGCCTCTGTTCGCTATCTGGCGCATGGACTGGGCCCGGAAGGGACCCGAGTCAATGCCATCTCCGCTGGGCCAATCAAGACTCTGGCTGCCGCCGGAATCGCCAAATTCCGATCCATGCTCGACCATGTTGAAACTACCGCCCCGCTGCGACGTAGCGTGACACCTGAGGATGTCGGCAATGTGGCCGCCTTTCTCTGTTCGGATCTGGCCGCAGGCGTGACGGGCGAAATCACCTATGTGGACGCCGGCTACAACATCGTCGGTATGGCCGGGCTGGACTAGCCCTGAGGTCAAGGCAAAAAAAAGCCCCAGACCAGCCGGGGCTTTTTCAATTCCAGGAATCGGCTGATCAGAGACGATCGTCGATCACATTGATCTCGGTGGTATCGCGCAGATACTCAAGCAACCCGGCAATCTCGTAATCGCTACTGACGAAGCGCAGCTGCTGGCGAGCGCCATCGCGCTCGGCCCCACTGGCTGCTGCCGGGTCACCATCAACCACCGCATCGAGACGGGTGATGGCAAAGTCTCGGCCCTTGTCGAGCACGTAGTAGCCAGGACCATCAACAGGCACCGGTAATCGGTAGGCCTGTTGAATGAAATCCGCGCCATGCTGGAAATCGAAACGGGCCATGCCTTCAATCGTCTCGACTTCGACACCCTCGCGCTCGGCCAGCGCATCCAATGACTCGACAGCGCCCGAAGTGACCTCAGCGAGCAGCAACTCGGCGCGCTCACGGGCCTGATCAGCCGCGCGCTCCAGGATCAGCTGCTGGCGAATATTGTCAGACACCTCTTCCAGCGGGCGAACAACAGACGGCAGGTATTCCTCAAGCTGGACGACAACGGCTCGATCATCGCCAAGATCGACCAGATCAGACACGGCGCCATCCAACAGAACTGCGTCTGAGAAAGCGGCTTCAATCACCTGCGGCTCGGACAGGACGCCGATGCCACCGATCCTTGAGAAGGCCTCGCTGACCTGCACGGTCAGACCCAGCTCCTCGGCCAGGTTGGCGAGGCTGGAGTCGTCAGCAAAGATCAGATCGATCAGGCGATCGGACTGCTCGATGTACAGGCGGGTGCTTTCGTTCTGAATGTATTCCTGCAGAATCTCGGGGCTGGCCTGCTCGAAGCTCATGCCCTGCGGCTCACGAATGGCGTCTAGACGGATGATGTGCCAACCGAATCGCGTCTGAACCGGCGCAGAGAGCTGGCCAATATCGGTGAGTTCGAACAGTGCGGCTTCGAAGGTATCGACCATCTGCTCCGGCTCGACAAAGCCAAGGTCACCGCCCAAAGAAGCGGAACCCGGATCGTCCGAGTTCTCCTGGGCCAGTTCGGCAAAGTCTTCGCCGGAATTCAAACGATCCAGCAGCTCAACGGCCACGGCCAGGGCTTCGTCATTCGAGCGATCAGGGCCCGTCGCGATCAGAATATGAGAAGCCTGGCGGGCTTCCGGAGTCAGGTAGCGCTGCGCGCTGGACTCGTAGCGCTGCTGCAGCTCTTCTTCACTCAAGATCAGATTCGCACCCAGATCGGCGCCTGACAGCTCCATCCAGGAAACGCGAACCTGTTCCAGCGTGCGGAACTGATCTTCGTTTTCCTCATAGAAGGCCTGAATATCTTCCTCGCTGACTTCGACCGATTCTTCGAAGTCCGCCGGCGAGACGGTAATCAGCGCGAGGTCACGGGTCTGCTGACGCAAGCGGATAATCTGGTCGACCTCCGTTTCTGTCGGGGTCAGAGAGGTCGACAAGGCGCCAGGCAAGGTATTGACCAACAAGTCTTCGCGCAATTGAGCGTCGAAGGACTGTGGCGACTGACCGGCTGAACGCAGCACAACCCGATACTGCTCTACGTCGAATTCGCCTTCAATCTGAAAAGCAGGAATCTCGCGGATGATCTCGGCCAGCGTGTTATCGCTGATCGTCAGGCCCAGGTTCTGGGCGTACTGGCGCAGCAACAACTGGTCGATCATGCCTTCCAGGTGCTCACGGCGAACGATCGGCTGGTTCGTTGCGATTTCGTCATAGGCCTCGCCCTGCTGCTGGCGCAGGCCGGCACGATACTGAGCGAAGCTCGTTTGAAACTCTGCCGTGGTGATCTTGTCGTCGCCAATTGTGGCAACGGCGTCCTCAGGAACGCTCTGGATGTAGCTGTCCAACCCCACGAAAACAAAGGGAATGGCCAGCAAGCCCAAGATGACGAAAGCGACTAGTCCGGTTACACGGTCACGAATGGCCTGAAGCATGGTGGTAGTGGAATCCTGTAGGAATTGAAGCGTACGTTGAACCTTCTGTTCAGGAAGAAAACGTCGATGGCAATTTCACGGTAGCTGACAAAATCTGGTAGCCGATAAAGAACAAGGCGCCTCAAGGGCGCCCTGCAGTTTACTGGCGGAGTGGACGGGACTCGAACCCGCGACCCCCGGCGTGACAGGCCGGTATTCTAACCAACTGAACTACCACTCCTAAACCTGGTGGGTGCTGGAGGGCTCGAACCTCCGACCCTCGCCTTGTAAGGGCGATGCTCTCCCAACTGAGCTAAGCACCCTGGGCATAAGCCCGTTATTTTATCGCGTCCTTAAAGCCTTTACCAGCCTTAAATGACGGAGTTTTTGATGCTTTGATCTTGA
>JBCDLQ010000301.1:0-4133 GCA_039414335.1 Pseudomonadota bacterium
ATGAGATCAGCACCAGCGTGCTTGCCAATGCTCGGGGTGATGTTTCTCTGGATGCCTCTGTCGATCCTGCCGTGGCGCGCGAGGACATCGATCTGGTCAATAACGTGGCCGGTGAAACCCTGATGATTACGGTCGAGGCTGCGTTGGAGGTCATCAAGACGCTGGGCACCGACCCGATCGTTGCGGGCGAACCTGTGACCTGGGACATCGTCATCAACAACAATGGTCCGAGCAGTCTGCTGGGCGTTGATGTGATGGATGCGTTGCCGGCGCTGCCGGGTGAGATTGCCAATCCGATGGCGCCGGGCGTGGTCTCGGGCTCAGCTCAGTGGATCTGTATCGGTGACGATCATCTCGACGCCAGCCAGTTCTTCATGGGAACGGAAGAAGCTGGCGCGCGCGGCGTTGCCTTCAGTCCCGATGGACTTTGGGCTGCTGCTGCCTCACAAGCCGGTGATTCATTGACGCTGTATCAACGTAACCCGTCAACCGGCGCGCTGACTGAGGTCGACCAAGTGGTTGATGGTGACGACATCGTCGATCAGGACAACGTAGTGATCGGTGTGATCAGTGGTCTCGACGGTGCTTATGATGTCGCCTTCAGTCCGGATCAGGCCCATCTGGTTGTCGTGTCCGCCGACTCTGACGCCCTCGCGGTCTTCGGTCTTGATACGGACAACGCCAGACTCGACTTCGTGGAGTCACAGTTCGACGAACCGCTGCCGGGTCAACCAGACACGGTGTTCGATCTCGACGACCCCGTGCGCGTGAAGTTCTCGCCGGATGGTGGTCGTGTGTTGATCGCCGCTCGCGGCTCGAACTCAATGACCATCTTCACGCGTCAAGCTATCTCTGGTCGGCTGACCTGGCTCGAGAGCTGGACCAGTGGTCTGGGTGATCTGCCCGTCAATGCAATCGATGGCATCAGCGATCTCGTCTTCAGCCCTGACGGCGCCTTCATCTACACCGCAGCGACGGAGAACAATGCCATCGGCATCTTTGGTCGAGATGAAGCCGGCAACATCAGCTGGATCAGGAGCATGGTCAATGGAGAGGCGCAGACCAACGGATCGGTTGTTGGCCTGGGTCTGGTCCAATCCCTGGCTATCAGTCCGAAGGGTCAGCACCTGTACGCCGTCAGTCTTTCAGAAGATTCACTGACGCTGTTCGAGCGCGATGAAACCAGCGGTGATCTGACACTGCAGGAACACTATCGTGACGGTGTTGATGGCTTCGAAGGGCTGGATGGCGCCAATGGAGTCCTGGTCAGTCCGGATGGCGAGAATGTCATCGTCAGCGGTCGCAATGATGCCAATATCGTGGTGTTCTCCCGCGACTGGTCCGATGGTCGCGTTCTCACGATCGAGATCGAAGACAATCCTGCCCTGGTGGATGTCCGCCGGATGAGCATCGCTCCGGATGGTGGCAGCGTGCTGGTCAGCAGCGGTGATCAATCGGGCACGTTCATCAACTTCCGCCGTCAGGCCGAAGGGTATTGCGGTCTGACCGACAGCATGGCGGATGAACTGCTGGATACGGTGGATGTGGCAGCCGGTGGCTCGCTGCGCTACCAGGTCGATGCACTGGTCCATCCAGGCGCTCGCGGCGTGCTGGAGAACACGGTGACGATCACCGAGCCGGTCAACACCCTGCCGTTGACGCCGGCACTCCAGACCGACACGGCGTCAGGTCCGATCACCGTGGTCAACGATATCAGCGTGGTGAAGACCATCGACGGCGATGCCAGCTCCCTGATTGGCGGTGGATTCGTCCGCTTCGTTCTGGACATCGGCAACGATGGCCCGAGCAACGCCTTCGGAGCACGCTTGGGGGACCTGTTGCCATCAGCGATCGTCTCTGCTGACTGGACCTGTCAGGCTCTGCCAGTGGATACGAGTCAGAGCGTCTGTCCGGCCAGCGGCAGCGGTAGTCTGGACGAGATCGTGGATGTTGTGGCCGGAGAACGGTTGCTCTTCATTATTGATGGTCAGATCGCGAGTGACTTCCTGGGTCAGATCACCAACACAGCGAACCTGACCGAGTCGATGGATTCCAGCGATCCGGACCAGGAGAACAACACCAGCACGGTGACAGCGACGGTCAGCGCCGTGGCTGATGTGGCGATCGCGAAACTCGTCAGTCCCACCACCGTCATCGCAGGTGAGTCCGTCGAGTTCACCTTGCTGATCGACAATTTCGGACCGAGTGATGCGCAATCGGTGACCTTTACGGACATCATTCCGCCTGAGTTCCTCAATCCGCAGTGGACCTGTACGGCGACGGGCGGTGCGATTTGTCCGACCGTCTCGGGTATCGGCGATGTCGTCGAAACCGTCGCGCTACCCAGCGGTAGCCAGCTCGAGTACAGGATCCAGACACTGGTCGATCCCTTCCAGTTCGCGCCGGCCGTGCTGACCAATGATGCGGAGGTCGTGGTGTCCGGTACCGATGTGAACGACCCGGATCTCAGCAACAATTCGTCCCTTGTCGAGTTGGCGGTTGTCGCGTCCGAGGCCGATCTGTCCGTGAGGAAGACCGTCAACACGAACAATGCGTTGCCGGGTGATTCCCTGACTTATCAGATTGTTGTTGGCAATGCGGGACCGAGCGGATCGATCGAGTCGCAATTGATCGACATCATGCCGCCTCAGCTGATCAACGTGAACTGGACCTGTCAGGCCACCGGTGGTGCCGTTTGTCCCGTGGCAACCGGTACGGGAGACATCGATCTCACGCTGACACTGGCGCCGAACTCGGGAATCGTGATCGACATCCAGGCCGATATCGATCCGGCGGCAACGGCCGGAGGTGATGAGCGGATCATCAACGTGGTCGAGATCCTCCGCGTGGCCGGAGCAGTGGACGTGGTGCCTGAGAACAACCGGGCAACGGCTGTGACTGTGCTCGATCCCGATGTGATCTTCCGTGATCGATTCGAAGACCGAACCTCAGTGACCGAGGGCCCCGACGAATGAAGCGACTGGCACTGACACTGTCGATCACTCTTGCACTGACGGCCTGCGGGTCGTCAGAGCCAGCGCCTGATGTGCTGGCACAGGTCGGTGATGTCGTCATCACGACGGATCAGTACCAGGAAGAGCTGGAATTGCGGGCGGCCATGCGCCCCGGTTACTACGAGCTGGCCGAGCATCGCGAGGAGCTGCTGGAGTTCCTGGTCAATCAACAGGTTCAGCTGAATGCGGCTCGTCGTGCGGGGATTCCCGAAGAACGCGACTTCAAAGACTTGTATGAGCGCATGCTGATCCAGCGCCTGCGAGAGACTCGACTGGAAGCGGATCTGGCCGAGGTATCGATCAGCGATGCTGACATCGTGTCCTATTACGAGGCCAATCTTGATCAGTTCAGCCGACCCGAGCGGCGGCAGGTCGCATTGGTGCGGCTTTCCCGGCCGGGCCGTGAGGATGAAGCGGCGCTGCAAGCCCTGCGAGAGCGTGCAGAGGAGGCCCGTGCAGCCGCCCTGGCATTGCCCGAAGACACGGGCCATTTTGGTGCCGTTGCCGTGGAGTATTCAGACGATCGTGGCAGCCGCTACCAGGGTGGTGTCGTTGGTTGGCTGGTCGATAGCGACAACGTCCGATACCGCCTGCCGGCTGACGTCATCAGTATTGCCTTTGAACAGCAGGCCATCGGGGACATCAGCCCGGTCATCGAAACGGGTGAAGCCCTGTGGCTTGTTCGCGTGGTCGAGCTCGATCCCGCTCGACAGCAGCCCCTGGAGCAGGTTCGAGAGGGTATTCACCACCGCCTGACGCGCGAGCGCGCAGAGGCGCTCGAGGAAGGCCTCGTCGACACCTTGCGTGACGAAGAGACCATCGTCCTCAACAAAGCATTGCTCGATACGATTCCAATTCCACCGTCCATTCCACCAGAGCGTGAAGCTGCGCCGCAGGACCGCCGTCCGCCACCCTTGCCGGGTGGTGCCACGTCCGACGACGATTCTGGCTCAGCGGAGAGTTGAACCCATGAAGATCAAATCCATCAAGTTGCTGTGTATCGCCTGCGTCGGCCTCTGGGCGATCAATGCCAGTGCCCAGTCTGCAGACTATGAGCAGGTGATCACGCTGAACCCCGGCTGGAATGCCATTTATGTCGAGGTCCAGCCGAACGTTGAC
>JBCDLQ010000302.1:0-4132 GCA_039414335.1 Pseudomonadota bacterium
CGAAGGTGGGCATGAGCTGAGCATTGGCCAGTGGCAGAAGGTCGCGTTGGCGCGCGCTCTGATGGCCAATTCTCGCTGCGTGGTGCTGGATGAACCGGCCAGCGCGATGGATGCGCGCTCCGAGCAGACGCTGTTCGGTTCGCTGAAAGACCGGCTCGAAGGTCGTTCTGCGCTGCTGATCAGTCACCGACTGCGCAGTCTGCAGATCGCTGACCTTATTCACGTGCTCGGGGGTGGGCGGATTATCGAGTCGGGCCGCTTTGATGATCTGATGGCGAAAGAGGGGGCCTTCTTCGAGATGTTCCGGTCTCAACTCCGACAAAGCTGATCGGGTTCAGCGTCAAATATTTCCAATAAAAAAGCCCCGCTGAATGCGGGGCTTTTTGCTGTTCGAAAGTCCGAACGAGGTCTAGGGATCGTATTCGAACTTCTCTTCTTCAGCGTCATCATCGCGCGTGCCAAACACGTTTTGCGTGCTGACAGCGCCTGAATCGCCACTGCCCGGCGTGCCGCCCAGCGTGATGACCTGCAGACTGTGTCGTTCGAACATCGGTCGCTCGTAACCTTCCCCCAGGTTGGCGTCCTTGTTCTCTGATTCCTGTTGCATCAATCAAACCCCTGCTTCAATGCACTGAATTTCCAGCCGGAATCGCTGCTCCGACGCATGGTGCGTACCCTAACAGTGAGGTTCGCAGAGGTCAATCTGCAAATCGCGTTCCAGCAGCGCTCGCTCCAGCAATGTCGATACGCGAGGTGACGCTGAATGTTGCCTGGTGTCGTTGATCAGTAACGCTGGATTTCAGTCAACGGCTGCGCCTCGCCCGTATCAAAGCGCTGGCCGTTGGCTTCAACCCAGGCGTGAGACCGCAATCCTGTGGGCCCGCTGCCTGCACCGATCACCAGCTCTGCGGGGATTCCTGACTGTCGCATCCACCAGCGCAGGGCCATGGCACGAGACAGGCAGCGTGCGCCGGGGATCAGGCGGCTGGTGCGACTGAGGGCTCGGCTGCGGCGGGTCCAGGCTTCAACGTTCAGTTCGCTTGGTCGTGCGGAGCCGAGGGTGCCGAGCCAGCTGGCGGTTCGCTGAATTCCGAACAGAATCAGGCATTGGACGATCAACAATCTAAAGGTGGCCGGGAACAGATCGGCGCGTTCCTCTGGCGAGAGTTGTCGATAGCGGGACAGCATGGCGGCCTATCTTATGCGGCCTTGCCAATGCTGCAGCCAGCGTAGGTAGCCGACGCACAGAGCGATCAGCGCATCGGGCGCACCGGGCTTACCGCTCAGCGCTTCTTCGACGGCTGTTTTCTGGACGTACTGTTGCCATGACTCGTTCTGGTCCAAGAGTAGTTCGCGGACGTCCTGTCGATAGGCCCGCAGGCCAGAACGAAAGAGCGCATGCAGCAGGCCCGTTCGGCGCTTGTGCCGGATTGGCTCCGGGATCAGGCCTCGCATCGCTTCGCGCATGATGGCCTTGTCCCATCCGTCCTGCCAGGTGGACCGCACCGGCAGATGCAGCATGAATCGCAGCAACGCCTCGTTCTGATACGGGTCTCGACGATCTATGCCGAAACGCTGAGCGTGCTCATTCGTATGGGCCTGACCGAAGGCCATAGCGGGGCCGAACAGTTGCTGTGCGTAGTCTGGATAGGTGTGGCAGACGAGCTGTGTCGACGGCTCTTCTTCGGCCTGAATGCTCTGAGCCAGGGGTGTCAGCCAGGCACGCCGGGTTCCTTCACGCTGCCGGCCTGGAACCCATCGCCCCAGCCCATACCGAACGGCAGCATCGCGCGGAAACCCGCTCAGACCCTCGCGTCGAATCAGTCCGCGTAGTTCTTGTCCCAGGGCGCGCCAGCGGCGACGACGCAGCAAATCGATCAGCAGCAGACGAGGTGCAGGATAGATGCGGTCACCAACGGCAGCATTCAGGATCACTCTGCAGCCTTGCTCAGCGGACTCCTGGTAGCAGTGCTCGATCAGCGCATTGAACGCGTTGTAGCTGGGAAGGTTTTCTGAAGAATAGGCAGTGTCCAGGTCACCGAAAGGTAGCCGGTCGCTCAGGTCGGTGATGATGGGTGCGCTTCGCAGAGCCTGATCGTAGTGGAGGATCCATTGCGCCTCGTCGGCTTCCGGAAACGCATTCAGGGACCAGCTGACGGGCTTCAGTGCTTGGTTGGACTGGGCGAGTTTCGAATCAGCCAGCATCGCCATTGGGCCTGAATCCAGTCCTCCGGACAACATGACGGCGACATCGCCTGAATCAGGAAGAGCCGTGTGCACTGCATTGGTCAGCAATTCTCTGAAGGAAGCGACGGGGTCGGCATAAAGTGCAGGATCGGCTTCCAGGGACAGCGGTTGCGGGCTCAAGGACAGCGTATCGTTCTCGAACTGCAATAGTTCGCCGGGCATCAGTTCCTGAACGTCCTCGAAGGCCGTGCTGCCGGCTGGCGGCGCGGATTGCAGGGCAAAGTGAGCAGCGAGGTAGTGCCCACTTTCCCTAAAAGGCAGCCTCGCAATATGCATGATCCAGGCAGGTCGAGTGGCCAGTGTGATCTGGCCCTTGCTCGCGTTGAAGTACAGCGTCCTGCCGCCGCTTCTGTCGCGGGTTGCCAGCAACCGACAATCGGCCGTGTCGATGGCGATCAGGGCGAAGCAGCCTGTCAGGCGCTGGAGGCCGGCCGGGCCTTCACGCTGAAGCAGGCGAGCCACGCAATCTGCCGGTGTTTGTCGGACGGCAGTTTCTGACATTCCCGAAATCGAGGCGGGGTCGAGCCATCCCTCGAAGATGACGCGCCATCGCTCGGAGCAATCAGCAGCGGAAATGCTCGAGAAGCCGTCGAGGCCGGCTGCTGCGGTCAAAGTTTGGCTGTCGGCGTGCAAGCTGGGACCACCGCCTCCGATCAGATTATCGATCGCGGTCTGTCGGTCAAGCTGGCTGCAAACGATATGGCCCACGAGGGTCTGCTCTGCTGGTGTTGAATGGATGGTACGGCATGCGCCCGGAGTCGATTAGCATAGGCGCGATGGAGGATCTGTTTGCGACCAATGCACCGGTTTCGGATGAAGGCCGTCCGCTGGCCGATCGCCTGCGGCCAACCAACTTTGATCAGGTGGTCGGGCAGGACCATCTTCTGGGAGAAGCTGCTCCGCTGCGGCGGATGATCGATTCAGGCCGAATATCGTCCCTGGTGTTCTGGGGCCCGCCCGGGACGGGCAAGACGACGCTGTCGCGGCTGCTCGCCGATGTGGGTGATCTGGAGTTCGTCCAGATCTCGGCAATCTTTTCCGGTGTCGCGGAGCTGAAGAAGTTGTTCGAAGCCGCCCGCCTGCGCCGACAGACCGGCCGCCGGACCTTGCTGTTCGTTGATGAGATCCACCGATTCAACCGCTCCCAGCAGGACAGCTTTCTCCCTGACGTCGAGGACGGGACGATCACGCTGGTGGGTGCAACGACGGAAAATCCCAGCTTCGAGCTGAACGGCGCGCTGCTGTCACGCATGCAGGTCCTGGTGCTCAAGCGGCTGGACGAGGCGGCCTTGGAGCAATTGCTGCAGCGGGCAGAAGCGCTGATGGATCGCAGCCTGTCGATTGATGCGCAGGCGCGCGAGCTGTTGTGCGCCATGGCCGATGGCGACGGCCGCTATCTCCTGAATCTCGCTGAGGCGTTGTTCGATCAGCTGTCTGTGTCCGATGACGGCGAGCCGATCGGGTCCGAGGCGCTGATGCGGCTGCTCCAGCGGCGCGCGCTTGCCTATGACAAGGATCGCGAAGAGCACTACAACCTCATCTCTGCCCTGCACAAGTCTTTGCGAGGGTCTGATGCCGACGCCGCCCTGTACTGGCTGGCGCGGATGCTGGCGGGGGGTGAGGATCCGCTCTATGTGTCTCGGAGACTGATTCGCTTCGCGTCCGAAGACATCGGCCTGGCCGATCCGCAGGCGCTGAACCAGGCTCTGGCGGCCAGGGAGGCCTTCGAGGTGCTGGGTTCTCCTGAAGGTGAACTGGCGATCGCCCAGGCCGTGATCTATCTGGCCACCGCGCCGAAGTCCAACGCGCTGTATCGCGCGCAGAAGCAAGCCTGGACGTCAGCGGGAAAAACCGGCTCGTTGATGCCGCCCAAGCACATCCTCAA
>JBCDLQ010000303.1:0-4128 GCA_039414335.1 Pseudomonadota bacterium
GCGGTGATCAACGGCGCGGGTGCCAACGACTATCGCGTTGTCACGGACCTCAATGAACAGCTCAACCAACTGTCCTCGATCACCCTGCGACAGAACCCGACGGCAGACCCGATATTAGCCGACTGGTTCTTGCAGCGACTGGTTTTGCCCTGGGCGCTGGAGTTGGATCGTGGCCCGGCTGGAACCGTAACGCTGACCAGCGACAACGTCGTTTGGGCGACACGCTACACGCTGCAGATGGCGGAAGACGGATTGCCCATCGAAGATTTCGAACTGGCGTTCCGGCCTTGAACCCTTTTTCGCACCGGATCAAGAGAAGGTCCGGCCCGCACAACGAGTGCTTTGGAGGGAGTGTCCATGCCCCTTGATTCAATCCCTGCGTTGTTCCATCGGCTCGCGACTGGGCTGGTCGGTTACTGCCTTGCCTTGTCGGTAAGCGCTCAGCCTTTGCCCACGGAGTTGGTATCAGTTGCTGATAGCCGCGAGTCTGCTAACGGGTTCTCCGAGCTCTTGGCTTTCGAACCCAGCCAGGGGCAGGTCATCTTCCGTTCCGATGCCACCAATCTGACGGCCGACCCTCAGGCAATGGCACGCGTGATCCATCTCTTCATCAGCGATCAAGCGGGAGATCCGCAGGCCATCCGACGGATCAGTCAAGGCGTAAGTGAACCTGCTAACGGCGACACGCTCAGTGCCGATGTCTATCAAAGCGCGAGCGGGACCTTCGTGGTGTTTGCTTCCGAGGCCAATAATCTGGTCACGCTGGATAGCAACGCGTTTTCGGACATCTTTGTGGTGGCAGATGATGGGACGCAGACCCGGCGTCTGTCGACGAACGAGTTCGGCAACGCGGCCAATGGCCACTCGCGCCAACCTGTCGTCAGCGCCAATGGTCGACACGTTCTTTTTGAAAGTCGCGCCAGCAATCTGGATACGGGCTCAGGTCTGGCGAGGCCCTATTTCGACCTGTTTGTGCTGGATCGCGATGGAGATGGGAATGCAGTCTTTGACGATGCCGGCACCTTGCGTCCCAGACGGATCATTCAGGTCACACCCACCGGCTTGGCGCCATCGGCAGCTTTCGCGGGCTTCGATCTGTCAGCTGACGGGCGATATGTGGTGTTTTCCTCGGCCCTTCAGGGCTTGACCGGCGATGTGCTCAATGCCGAGTTCAATGTCTATTTTCATGATCGCGACAGTGATGCGGACGGCCTCTTCGATGAGCCCATGGCGGTCACAACCACCTTGCTGTCCAGGGGCGCTGGCGGTGAAGGTCTGTCGACCAATTCTCTGAGGCCCGTGATCAGCGACAACGGCCAGCGAGTGGTCTTCGAGACCGACGCCCCTCAGTGGCAAGGCGACTGTGTGGACGCGATGCCATGCCAGCTCTTCATCCTCGATCTTCCTCAAGCCGTTGGAACGGTTCAGCCGGCTAATGCAGTTGTTTCCTTTGGCCTGGCGGGACTCGTTCCCCGCTTGTCGGGCTCCGGTCAGGTATTGGCCTATCGACAGGCTTCGCGGGGGCAGCTGTTTGTCAGGAACATCGACACGACCAGCGGGAATTCGCGAGCGATCTGTCAGAGTCAGACCTTGCGAGCGGGCAATCGCGGCTGCCGCTTTGCGATTCCAGATGACAGTTTGAGCGCAGCCTTTGAATCCAGCTCTAGCAATCTCGTGCCCCTGGATGCCAATGCTCGCTCCGATGTCTTTGTTTCCATTCAAGGAGGGTTGCCGCCTTCGGGGCCGCCGCTGGCCGCCTGCCAGGATCAGGTCGATAACGACGGTAACAACTTAATTGATCGAGAAGATCCCGGCTGCTATGGGCCGGAAGATGCTACGGAAGCGCCTGGCGGTGTAGAGCGGTCGGTTCCCGTCGCCTCGGCACCGATGCGAACGGGCTCGTTCAGTGTGGTCGATGCCCGCGGACGCCCCGGTCGTCAACCGGATTTTGTTCGCTCCGACTCTGCCCTGCGGCACGTCGCTTATGTCCGAGACAGCTTTGACGAGAATCGTCTCCCCATCGAACTATCGGTTCGCTCAACGCTGAGTCCCACCCTCTTCAACAGCCTGGGCCTGACGGGCAGCGATCGACAAGAAGGTGATCAGCCCTTTGCCCTTGCGATCGACCCTAACGGCATTCTCCATACGGCATTCAGTGAAGAGCGCAACAGTCAGGAGCCCATTCGTGTGCGTCACGGTACGGCCGATCTTGCGGACGCGGTGACGCTCACGCTGGATCAGGGCTGCGAAGCGGGCGTGTTGTTCGACCTGGTACTCGACAGCACCAACATGGCCCGGTTGCCGCTTTGGAGACAGGATTGCACTGATAGCCTCGCGGTCTGGCGGCCGGGAACGGGTTTGTCGGCCGTGCCGCTGGGCCTGGGAATCCGTGAGCTCTGGGCGATGAAATCTGTAATCAACTTCCAGGATGAGCTGCTGGTGGCTCTGCTCGAGAACGCCGAGGCGCCTCAAACCGATCAGTTGCGTCTGGTCCGACTGGCCAATAACGACAGTCTCATCAGCCAGGCGGTCTTTGACGTCGATACGGGGGCATTCGGGCCGGTTGATTTTGAACTGACCAAAGATACCTATGGTCTCGGCCACGCGGCCTACACGCAGGCCGAACGCCGAGATGAACAGGGTAGGGCCATCCAGAATTCACTGCTGGTCTATCTGGTAGAGACCGGAAGCGGTTGGAATCGCCATGAGCTTCGAATCCCGGGTAGCGGTGAACCGAAGGACTTCTATGTGGAAATCCGGTTTGCCGCCGACGGATTCACACCACAATTTCTGCTGACACCGACCGAATCAGACCTTGATGATCAGCAGCTAAGGCAATTTGTTTTTGATGCCGGTTCGTTTCGTGAAGTCAGCGCGCCTTCAGTGTTTGGCCGCCCCCTGGATCTGGCCTTGTTCCAGTCTTCGGACGGCAGCGTCGAATATGCCTATGAGGATGGCGAGTCCGACAATCTGATTCACGCAGACCCCGATGCGCCGTCCTGGGAATCACAGCCCGTGGTCGCCTTCGACAATCAGGATCTGCGCGATCTGGAACGCCTGGAGCGGGGCGGGTTCGACAGCCCCTTGCCGCGATTGCTCACCTTTGCCAGTGAATTTCCGGCGGGCGCGGGCGATCTGGTCGTTCAATCCCCTGATCCGCAAACGGGTCAATGGTCCTCGCAAGTGATCCTCGGCGCCTTTCCTCAAGACCCCGTTGACCTGGCCAGCGACGGCCGGTCCCTGGCGCAGTTCGTCAATGCAACGCAGACCCTGCGGTATGTGGTCGAGGAAGCGCCGAATGTCTGGAGTCAGGAAACGGTCGTCACGCTTGCAGGCTTCGACACGATGACCCACGTCGCGGTGGATGTGATCGGCCAGGAACCCGTGATTTATGCGGTGGTGCGGAGTGGCGATGGCAAGTCAGGCGATACGCTGACCGCCTACGTGCGAGATCGATCCTCTCAACAGTGGCAGGCCTATCCTTGGTTGACCAACCCGGTGAGTATCATTGCCGGCGCCGATTCGGACGAGAACTACACGGCCTTCCTGGACGACCAGATGGGCGGTCTGTACTTTGCTCGCTTCGATGTGGTCAACCGAAGCTGGGCTGGCGGTTTGGTGGATGCGGACGCCGCGCCGATCAACATCGGACAGGTCCTCAGCGTGAAAGTCACGGCAGAGCTCCTCGACCGCGCTTACAGTGGCCCGATCCCCACGATTGCCTATCGCAGCCTGGATCGCAATCGGCTCAAGTACGCCAGCCGCGCCTACCACTGGCGCATCTGGTCACTGGATGATGCGATTCCCACTGGCGTGACCATAGACGCGATTGACCATCAGCTGCTCAACGACTCGCGATTGCGCCCTCTCATTTTCAGTCGCTTGAGCAATGGTGAAGTGCGAGTTCATCGCCGCACCGGTGGTGCAGCCCGCGACGATGCACCCGACATTCTGTTCGAACGCGATGTGGTCGGTCAGTCCCAATCCAGTGGCAGCGCCGGGCAGGGTCTGCTGCGCGCGGGCCTGAATCGAAAGCCTTATGTTGTCTATCGGCAGCCTCTCGGTGAACTGGCTTATACGGTTGGAAACCAGGCAACGGGGCTTCCAACAGCCCGGCCAGAGCAGCGA
>JBCDLQ010000304.1:0-4120 GCA_039414335.1 Pseudomonadota bacterium
CCCGCGATACGACCTCGGGCGAGGAAGGGCTGACGCTGGTCAAACAGATCCACGCGCTGGACGCGGACCTGCCGATCATCGTCATGACCGCCTGGGCCTCCGTCGACGTGGCTGTCGAAGCGATGCGGCGCGGTGCCCGGGACTTCGTGGAAAAACCCTGGGACAATCGTCGCCTGCTCAGCATCCTGCGCAATCAGGTCGAGCTGGGGCGCGCCTTGCTGCGTTCGAAGCGACTCGAAGCCGAGAACGACCTGCTCCGCGACAGCGATCCGGACTTCATCGCCGAATCTGCCGCCATGCGCGAAGTCGTCGATCTGGTCCAGCGCGTGGCTCGGGCCGATGTCGCCGTGTTGATCACGGGCGAGGCGGGCACGGGCAAGGGCATGGTGGCCCGCCTGCTGCATCGCCACTCGGCGCGCGCTGACCAGCCGATGATCAGCGTCAACATGGGCAGCGTGCCCGAGGCCGTCTACGAGAGCGAGATGTTCGGCCACGTCAAAGGGGCCTTTACGGACGCCAGCGCCGACCGAACGGGCCGCTTCGAGCTGGCCGACAACGGCACCCTGTTTCTCGACGAAATCGGCAACGTGCCCAGCGGCCAGCAGGCGAAGCTGCTGCGCGTGCTCGAGACCGGCGAGTACGAACCGGTCGGCTCCTCAAGGACCCGCACGGCCGACGTGCGCCTGATCAGCGCCACCAATGCCGACCTGGTGCAGCTGTGCGAGAGCGGCGAGTTCCGCAAGGACCTGCTGTTCCGCATCAACACGGTCGAAATACCGCTGCCACCATTGCGAGAGCGCCGCGAAGACATCCTGCCGCTGGCTCGTCAGGCGCTGGCCCACTTATCGAAACGCTACCGCGATACCACCGTCGAGCTCGATCGCAATGCGGCCGAAGCGCTGCAGGCCTACGACTGGCCGGGCAACGTGCGCGAACTGCAGCACGTGATCGAGCGCGCCGTCCTGCTGTCGCGCGATGACCGGATCAGCGCCACCGATCTCCGCTTGAGCGCGGGCAGCAGCCGGGCGACAACACCCTCACTGGGCGCGATGACGCTGGACGATGCGGAGCGCGTGTTGATTCGCGACGCCCTGGAGCGCGCTGGCGGCAATGTCCATCATGCGGCCGAAGCGCTGGGCATCAGCCGCAGCGCCCTCTATCGCCGGATTGAAAAGCATGGTCTGGGCGACTGAGCCTTCCTCTCGGTGCCGGGCAACATGACCCAGCCGCCCAAACGCCGAGTCGCGTTCGAAACACGCCTGCTGTTGCTGTGCCTTGCCGGCGGGCTCCCCGCGCTCATCGTCGCTGGCATCCTGATTACCCATTCAGTGGTTGACGACGCCGTCGCCGCCCTGCTGTTGACCGTCATCATCGGCGCCTGGCTGGGATTTGGCTTTGGCGCCCGTCGCTTCGTGGTCTACCACCTCCAGACCTTGAGCAACCTGATGGAAGCCCTGCGCGAGGGTGACTATTCCCTGCGTGGCCGGCGCGCCAGGAGTCAGGACTCTCTCGGCGAAGTCGTGCACGAAGTCAACCAGCTGGCCGAAAACCTGCGCGTCGAACGACTCGGTGCGCGCGAAGCCTCGGCCCTGCTCGGCAAGGTCATCGACGTGATCGACATCGCCGTTTTCGCCTTCGACTCGGGCGGCCGGGTCCGGATGGTCAATCCGGCCGGCGAACGCCTGCTGGATCGGAAGGCCGAACAGCTGCGCGGGGTTCGGGCCGAAGGCCTTGACCTTGATGAGTTCCTGCAGGGCCCTGACCGCCAAACCCTCGGTCACCGATTCCCCATTGGCCATGGTCAGTGGGAAATTCGTCGCTCGCGTTTTCGTGAGGACGGCATCGCGCATGAACTGCTGGTGATCACGGACCTGAGCTGGGCACTTCGGGCGGAAGAACGCCGCGCCTGGCAACGCCTGATCCGGGTGATTGGGCATGAACTCAATAATTCGCTGGCGCCGATCCAGTCCATGAGCAGCACGCTGGCCGATCTGCTGCAGCGCAATCCCTTGCCCGAAGACTGGCGCGAGGATGCGGCCAGTGCGCTCGGCGTGATCGGCAATCGCGCCGAAGCCCTGGGCCGCTTCATGGCCGCCTACGCCATGCTGGCCCGCCTGCCGGATCCGAAGAGAAGGCGAGTCGAGGTTCGACCGCTGATCGAACGTGCAGCGAGCCTGGACGACCGGCGATCAGTTCGGATTCAGGGAGAGAACGTGACGGCGAGTATCGATCCGGACCAGATCGAACAGCTTTTGATCAATCTGCTCAAGAATGCCCAGGATGCGGCCGAGTCCACGGACGGGGAGGTCGAGGTACGCCTCAGCCAGTCTTCCGAGCATTGTCGTGTCGAGGTGCTGGACACGGGTCCCGGTATTGCCAATCCCGATAATCTCTTCGTGCCGTTTTTCAGCACCAAGCCCGGCGGCACCGGCATCGGGCTGGTGCTCTGTCGCCAGATCGCCGAAGGTCACGGCGGCAGCCTGAGCCTGGAGAATCGCGACGATGGTCCCGGCTGTATCGCCAGTCTGAGCTTGCCGAAGGAATCGCCGCTTGATTGAGGCGTCTAGCGCCGGAAGCGCTCCAGCAGGCCGTCGAGCTCATCGAGGCTCGTATAGCGGATCGTGACCTGACCCTTGCCGCTGGATGAATGCTTGATGCTGACCGGCGCACACAGGGTTTCGGTCAGATTTTGTTCCAGTCGCTCGACGTCTGGGTTCTTTGCCGCAGTTTCTTTCCTCGTCGGCGATCCTGACTTCACTTTCTTGACCAACGCCTCGGTCTGGCGAACGGAGAGTTCCAGATTGATCACCTGATTGGCCACTCGTACCTGATCAACGCGCTCGAGAGACAGCAGGGCCCGGGCATGACCCATGTCGAGCAGCCGCTCATCGATCATGTCACGAACTTCTGGCGCCAGATCCAGAAGCCTCAGCAGGTTGGAGACTGCTGCCCGGGAGCGACCCACGCTTTCAGCCGCCTGGGCATGGGTCAGTTCGAATTCATCAATCAGACGCTTCAGCGCGATCGCTTCTTCCAGCGGGTTAAGGTTCTCGCGCTGGATGTTCTCGATCAGGGCTAGGGCCAGCGTGGCTTCGTCCTCGATCTCGCGGACGATGGCCGGAATGGTGCTCTTGCCCGCCATGCGGGTGGCGTGCCAGCGTCGTTCCCCAGCGATCAGTTCATAGGTGCCGGCCTTGGCCAGGGGTCGGACGACCACCGGCTGGACCAGTCCCTGGACTCGGATCGACTCTGCCAGCTCTTCGAGCTTCTTCGGATCCATGGCCGAGCGCGGCTGGTAGCGTCCAGGCTGGATCGCGTCGAGTTCCAGTTCCTTCAGCGCTGAGGCTTCACCTTCCGGATCGTTCTTCTCGGCAACCGCCCGCGTCTTGCCGAGCAGGGCGTTGAGGTTTCGGCCCAGTGCCTTTTTCTTCGCCATCAGACCCGCTCCCCGCCGCGACGCAGAAACTCGCCGGCCAGACCCATGTAGGCGACGGCTCCGCGCGATTCGCGATCATAGTGAATGACCGACTGGCCAAAGCTCGGCGCCTCGGCCACGCGCACGTTGCGCGGCACGACCGTCCCGTAGAGCTTGTCGCCGAAGTGCTCCTGGAGCTGGCGCGAGACGGCGCCGGACAGGTTGTTGCGAATGTCGTACATGGTGCGCACCAGCCCTTCGATTTCCAGGTCCGGATTGACCGAAGCCTGGATCTGCTCGATCGTGTTGAGCAGGGCGGTCAGGCCTTCGAGGGCGTAGTACTCGCACTGCATGGGAATCAGCACGGAGTCGGCTGCCGTCAGTGCATTCAGGGTCAGCACGTTCAGCGCCGGGGGGCAGTCGATGATGATGTAGTGGTACTGGCCCAGCAGCGGCGCGAGGGCGTCCTTCAGCACGGTCGCCCGGTCTTCGACTTCCATCAGCGAGACCTCGGCAGCAGTCAGATCACCATTGGCCGGCAGAATATCCAGCGCCATGTCTTCGGCCGTCAAAAGAATCTCTTGAGCTGTGGCTTCTCCCAACAACAGCTCACAGGCCGTGGCCTGGCCTTCAGCCAGCTCCAGGCCGGCACCGGTGGTGGCATTGCCCTGGGGATCGAAATCGATCAACAGCACGCGCTTTTCC
>JBCDLQ010000305.1:0-4112 GCA_039414335.1 Pseudomonadota bacterium
CAAAATCTGTCAGGTTGCTCTACAATGCGGCCCCCGGACAGCTGTAGCTGCATCAGTGCAAGACTGGCGCTGGTGGTAGGGCGGTTCGGGAATTGCGTCTTCGCTTCTTTCGTCTGCGACGAAAACCGCAAAGACTCCATGATTGAAATACGATCTGCACCTCGGAGAACTTCCTCCGTGTCACAGCGTCGGCTTAGCTCAGGTGGTAGAGCGATGTCGGAACTGCGTCACCGCTTCTTTTCCACTGCGTGGAAAAACCGCAATGGCTCCGTGATTGGAATACAATCTCAGCATCGAGAAACCTCCTCGATCATCCAGTGCCGGCTTAGCTCAGGTGGTAGAGCAACTGATTTGTAATCAGTGGGTCGGGAGTTCGAATCTCTCAGCCGGCACCAATTTCTCCTTAAGGCAACCAGCTGCCAGTCGGCGAGAACTCTGCTTATCGCATTAATTCGAACTCCCGACCATCACGATTGGTTCGAATTGCGCGCAGCGAAATCACCGGAGCGTAGCGGAGGTAATCCTAAATCCGGCACCTTTTCTCAGGCCGCTTCACTCTGGCCGCCGGTTTCCGACAACTGCTCGAAATACGCCACGGTCAGGTCGATCTGTTCATTGGCGGATTCGGCGCGGTTGACGATGGCGCGGAAGTTGGCGTTCTCGGGACGGTCTTTGGCGTACCAACCCAGGTGTTTGCGGGCGATGCGCACGCCGGCTTGTTCGCCGTAGAAGGCGTGCAGGGCCTGGAGGTGGTCGATGCGGATGTCGCGGACTTCCTGAAGGCTCGGTTCGGGCAGTTTCTGGCCCGTGTCCAGGTAGTGGGTGATCTCGCGGAAAATCCAGGGGCGGCCTTGCGCTGCGCGGCCGATCAGCAGGCCGTCGGTGCCCGTGTGGTTGAGGACGTGGCGGGCCTTTTCGGGAGAGTCGACGTCGCCGTTGGCCCAGATCGGGATGCTCAAGCTCTGCTTGATCCGGGCGATCGTGTCGTATTCGGCCACGCCCGTGTATTTCTGGTCGCGTGTGCGGCCGTGGATGGCCAGGGCCTGGATGCCGCATTGTTCGGCGATGCGGGCGATCGTGGGGGCGTTTTTCTGGTCCGGAGCCCAGCCGGTGCGAATCTTCAGGGTCACCGGGATATCGACAGCGGCAACGACCGCCTTCAGGATGTCCCCGACCAGGGCTTCGTCCTGCATCAGGGCAGAGCCGGCCCAGGCCTTGCAGACTTTCTTGGCGGGACAGCCCATATTGATATCGATGATGTCGGCGCCGAGCTCGACGTTGTGACGAGCGGCTTCGGCGAGCCGTTCCGGGATCGTGCCAGCGATCTGCACGGAAATCGGTTCGGGCTCGCCCGCGTGATCCATGCGCATGCGCGATTTGCGCGTGTGCCACAGGGAGGGATCGGAGGTGGTCATTTCCGTCGTGGCCAGGCCCGCACCCATCCGCTTGCACAGGAGTCGGAAGGGCTTGTCGGTCACGCCGGCCATCGGCGCCAGGCCGATATTGGGCGTGATGGTGTGCTGACCGATCTTCATCATGCGTCGGACCGCGCTCCGTACCAGTTGCCCATCACGGAATACAGCTCGTCCAGTCCCTGACCGTTTGCGGACGAAAAGACCTGCACACCGACGTTCTCATGCACCATCTTGCGGACCTTTCGAAGCTGTTCGTTCTGCTTGCCACGACCCAGCTTGTCGCCCTTGGTCAGGACCAGGTGCAGGGCAAGGCCACGCTGGCCCGCCCATTCGATCAGCTCGACGTCCTGCGGCTTCATGGGATGGCGGATGTCCATGACCACGACCAGGCCCAGCAGGGCGTCGCGTCGGTCCAGGTAGGCCTGAATCAGGCCGTGCCAGTGTTTCTTCAGATCGCCCCCGACCTTGGCGTAGCCGTAGCCGGGGAGATCGACCAGGTGGCGGTTCTCATCGAGCTTGAAGAACACCAGCTGACGGGTCCTTCCGGGCGTCTTGCTGGTGCGCGCCAGAGCGTTCTGACGGCATAGGCGATTGATCAGGCTGGACTTGCCCGCATTGGAGCGACCGGCAATGGCCACTTCAATGCCAATATCGGCTGGGAGTTGTGACAGATTGTGGACACTGTCCAGGTATGCTGCGCGCTGCAGCAGTGCGTTGATTTCACTCACGGGCTGGCACGCTCGAAGACTTCGGGCGATAATATCAGGTTCATTTTTTTCAAGTTACACGGAGTTCCAAGCGATCATGGCTCGATTGATGTTGATGTTTCTGGCCGTTCTGCCGATGGCGGCGTTCGCAGCCGGTGACCCTGAGGCCGGTCAGGCCAAGTCGGCGATCTGTGCTGCATGCCATGGCGTGGACGGCAATAGCGTGGTCACGGCCTGGCCGAAGATCGCCGGCCAGCACTCCGAGTACATTGCTCGCCAGACCCGCATGGTGCGAGACGAGCAGCGCAGCGTGCCGGAAATGTACCCGCTGGTCGTCAATCTGACCGATCAGGATATCGACGACATCGCCGCCTACTTCGCCGAACAGGCTCTGTCGCCCGGCGTCGCCGATGAGGCTCTCGTCGAGCTAGGGCAGCAAATCTACCAGGCGGGCAACAAGGAAACGGGTGTTCCGGCTTGTTCCGCGTGTCACGGTCCGTCAGGTAACGGCATCCTCGGCGCTCAGTATCCGGTGCTGCGGGCTCAGCACGCTGACTACACGATCAGCCGTCTGAATCGCTACCGCGACGGTCAGGCCAATTTGGACGATTCCTACAGCTTGATCATGGTGGGCGTGGCCCAGCATCTGACCGATGAGGAAATCACGGCGGTCAGCTCTTACATCGAAGGCCTGCACCGAGCGCGCTGAGCGCCGGTCGCGGGGAACTGATCCGGTTGCGTCGGGTCTCTAGTACCCATAGCGCAAGTGCCTAAAAACGAGGATTTGGAATTGAACATGTCTCGCAAGATCACCATCGGACTGCTGTTGACCCTGATCACTGGCCTGGCTCAGGCCCAGCCGTTCATCGAAGGTACGCACTACCAGCGTATTTCCGGCCCGGCCGTGGCTATCGAAGACCGTGTTGAGGTCATCGAAGCCTTTGCCTATCCCTGCGGTGCCTGCCGCAATTTCCTGCCGCACATTACCCGCTGGGAAGCCAACCTCCCTGAACATGTCGATTTTCAGCGTCGTCCCGTACCCCTGCAGCAGGGCTGGGAGGTGTTCGTGATGGGCTACTACACGGCCGAAGTGATGGGCCTTGACATCCACGATGTCCATGAAGCGGTGTTTCGCGCTTTTCATGATGAGCGCCGGCGCATTCGCAGCATCGATGATCTGGCCGCGGTCTACGCTGAGAATGCCGAGATCGAAGCCGATGCCTTTGTCAGCACCGCAGGATCCTTCGCCGTGGATTCCAGTCTTCGCAAGAACCGTTCGGATCTGATCCGTTTTGGCATTCGCTCAACGCCAACCATGGTGGTGCAGGGAAAATGGCGAATTAGCCCGAATGCCTTCAATTCCTATGAGCAGATGCTGGCTGCGGTCGATTTCCTGGTTGCTCAGGAAGCCGAGGCGCTGGGCCTGACGAGTGGTGACGCAGAGCCCGAAGCGGCGCCCGAGGCGGAAGACGCCCCGGCCGACGCTTGATCGAGGCATCATGTCTGCCGGCC
Source organism: Pseudomonadota bacterium (assembly GCA_039414335.1). GTDB lineage: Bacteria > Pseudomonadota > Gammaproteobacteria > Xanthomonadales > Wenzhouxiangellaceae > Wenzhouxiangella. The sequence continues at coordinate 3,635 of JBCDLQ010000305.1, forward strand.
CTCAGCAGCGGCTCAGGCTGCTGAGCTACAACATTCAGGCCGGAACCACGACAGGCAACTATCGGGAGTACCTGACCAAGAGTTGGCGTCAGGTGCTCCCCAACAACCAACGCATTGCCAATCTCGACGCCATCGCTGAGCTCGTTGCTGATTACGATATCGTCGCCTTGCAGGAAGTCGATATCGGTAGCCTGCGTTCGGGCTTTCTTAATCAGGCCAAGTACCTGGCCACCCACGCCGCCTTTCCTCACTGGCACCACCAGGGCAATCGCAAGGTCGGTATGATTGCCCACGCGGGCAACGGCCTGCTGAGCAAGATTGCACCGGCCACCATTGAAGAGCACAAGCTGCCCGGCGCGATTCCCGGTCGCGGTGCAATGGTGGCGCGCTTCGGCGAGGGTGAGGAGGGCTTCTGGCTGGTTGTGCTGCATCTGGCCCTGGGTCGGCGAGCACGCTCCCAGCAGTTGGACTATGTTGC
>JBCDLQ010000306.1:0-4106 GCA_039414335.1 Pseudomonadota bacterium
GGTCGAGCCGAAGGTGATGGACGTCAGGAAGATGTCGTCTTCGACATCCGAGCCCGAAAAGGTGCCGGTGCAAGTCGACGTGCCGGACGTGATGGTGCAGGTTTCTATGGCTGCACCGCCTGCGTTGTTCGTGCCATCCGGAATTTCAACGACCAGCTGACTGGGGATGGTTTGCGTCAAACCTGGTGCCGAGAGGCTCAAGACGGTGAACGTAAGGAGAAGCTTCACCCCAGCCAGAGCCATTCGTGACGGGTCGGAGCTACCTTGATCGAAGTTCATTGAATCGTCCCACTCGACTGCTGCATTTTTGGTTGCCGCGGATTATAGGTTGAGACGGGCTTTGGCGCACTTGACACCCTTCTTCTGTTTCCAAACCTGAGAATGCTCGCTTCACGATGATTCAGACTCGAGGCCGGTCGGTAGACGATTCCATGGGTCTGAAGCATCGGGTGGCGCCGGGCGGACCCGTCCGCATTCGCGGAACAGCAGGATGTTCATGGCGAAGGACGGATTGAACATTTCGCTGGGAGTGGGTGCTCGCGCCCTGCCGCAGAACACCTGACCCGTCGCGGTCACGATGCGGCTCTCCCGGGTTCCGTCAGCATTCTTCCATTGATCGACGCTGGGCTTGACGCTGCCGACGAACTGGTCGATCCATCCCGTGGTCGATGGGAGCTCGGGGGCAGCGGCCGCCTCGATCGGATCCTCGGGCCGGGGAGTCTGGGTCGGTTCAAGATTCGCTCGAATTCCTGCCCGAATTCGAGTGGATGAGGGTGCAGGAACCGATGGTGTGCTTTGCGCCGCTGCAGCGGCCTCGGGAGGCGCTTCTTCAAGCACGAGGGGCTCAGACAACTGTTCATCCGCAAGATTGGTTTCGAGGGGACTTTCCTGTATTTCTCGCTCAGGTGTGGGAGATTCTGTCACGGGCTCGGGAGTTGCCGGTGCCTGCTTGCTCCGACGCAGGTCCTGGATGCTCACGACCAGACCCTCGGACCGTGCCGGTGGGGTCTTGCTTCCAAAGTGGATCATCAGCAGGGCCAGGTGGAACAACAGCGAGAAAGAGATGGCGCCAACCAGCCAACGCTTGCCGTTTTCTGCGGTGTTCGGGCGGTCGGAAGAAACCATCGTTTGGGCCGTTTTCCGGTCCTTGGTGAGCGGGAACGAGTGATAAACTAGCGGTTTTCCCGTTAAGAGGATGCAAGATGGCGTACCAGCACGTAAAAATGCCCGAACAGGGCGACAAGATCCGGGTAGAAGATGGTCGTCTCGTGGTCTCCGATGAGCCTATTCTCGGCTTCATCGAAGGCGACGGAATCGGGGTGGACATTACGCCGGCCTGCATGAAGGTCTGGAATGCTGCCGTCGAGAAGGCCTATGGTGGGCGGCGCAAGGTGCACTGGGCTGAGCTGTTTCTGGGTGAGAAAGCGGCCGGCGTCTACGACGGCGACTACTTCCCCGGCGAGACCATGGATGCGATCGAGGATCTGATCGTGGCCATCAAGGGCCCATTGACCACGCCCGTGGGCGAGGGCTTCCGCTCTCTCAACGTGTCGTTGCGCCAGACGCTGGATCTCTATGCCTGCGTCCGTCCTGTCAAGTGGTACCAGGGCGTTCCGTCTCCGCTTAAGAGCCCGCAGGACGTCAATGCGGTGATCTTCCGCGAGAACACGGAAGACGTGTATGCCGGTCTCGAGTACGCCTCGGGCACGGAAGAGAACAAGAAGCTGGCCAAGTTCCTTCGGGAAGAAATGGGCGCGGACTTCTTTGAAGACGCGGGCATTGGCATCAAGCCGATTTCTGCCTTCGGTTCCAAGCGCCTCGTGCGAAAGGCTATTCAGTACGCCATCGACAACAACCGCTCTTCAGTGACCCTGGTTCACAAGGGCAACATCATGAAGTTCACGGAAGGCGCCTTTCGCAAGTGGGGCTACGAGGTCGCTGCGGAGGAATTCGGCGATGTCACCATCACCGAAGACCAGCTCTGGGACGAGTACGACGGCAAGCAGCCGGAAGGCAAGATCGTGATTAAGGATCGCATTGCCGACATCATGTTCCAGCTGATGCTGCTGCGCCCGGCTGAGTTCGATGTGCTCGCCACCATGAACCTGAACGGCGACTACCTGTCCGACTCGCTGGCAGCCGAGGTCGGCGGCATGGGCATTGCGCCGGGCGCGAACGTGGCCGACAACGTGGCGGTTTTCGAAGCGACCCACGGCACGGCACCGAAGTACGCCGGTCAGGACAAGGTCAACCCGTCATCCTTAATGTTCTCGGGCTGCATGATGTTCGACTACATCGGCTGGCCGGAAGTCGGAAAGCTGATCGAAGACGCCTTCGAACAGGTGGTTGGCGAGAAGCTGGTGACCTATGACTTTGCCCGCCAGATCGACGGCGCGACAAAGGTCTCGACCAGCGGCTTCGCCGATGCGCTGGTTGCCGCCATCCAGCGTGCTTGATCAAGCGTCTCAGTACTGGGAAGAGGCCAAGCTTGCCCTGGCCGAGACCGACCCGCTGCGCAAATGCCAGCGGGTCGATCGTTTGTGGCAGGCGATTTCGGAAGGCGAATGGGTACCAACGTCCCCGACCGATTCAGCAGTGCTGCATTGCGGACGCCCAGAGCGGCCCGAGCTGGTTGCCCCTGGCAAACTGAAGAAACGCAGCCTGGGTAGCGTCGAAGGGCGACAGGCCCTGATCCATGCGATTGCCCACATCGAGTTCAATGCCATCAATCTGGGTCTGGACGCCGCCCTGAGATTTGGTGGGATGCCTGATGAGTTCTATGTCGACTGGCTGAGCGTGGCCGTTGATGAAGCCCGTCACTTTCGCATGCTCAATGATCGATTGATCGAGCTCGGTGTCTTTTACGGCGCTTTCCCGGCGCACGGCGGGCTCTGGGAAATGGCCGAGCGTACGGCCCATGATGTGATGATCCGGATGGCGCTGGTGCCAAGGGTTCTGGAGGCGCGTGGTCTGGACGTCACGCCGGGCATGATCGAGCGCCTGAATGGCGCTGGTGATCATGAAACCGTTCGTCTCCTGCGCATCATCCTCGAGGAAGAAGAGCGTCATGTGGCGATCGGATCGCACTGGTTTTCACTGCTCTGTCAGCAGCGCGGTCTCGATCCTGATACAACCTTTGCGACCCTGCTCGATGAATACTTCAATGGCTCACTGCGTGGACCATTCAACCTGCCAGCACGGCGACGAGCGGGCTTTTCGGAGCCCGAGTTGGAGCGGCTGGCTGCCATGGACCATTGAAGGCCATGACGGACTTGCAGAATCTGTCGGTCTTACCCATTGCCCTGGTTCAGGCTGAGTTGATCTGGGCGGATCCTGATGCCAATCGTGCGTCGCTGAGTGACCTGATGGATCGTGCCCCGGATGCGGCGCTGTATGTCTTGCCGGAAACCTTCACCACCGGTTTTCTGGGTGATCGCGGGCTGGCCGATGAAGCAGAGGATGGCCCCACCATGAAATGGCTTCGCAATCAGGCCTTACGACGGCATGCTGCAATCTGCGGCAGTCATGTGGTCACGGTGAATGGTGAGCGGCGGAATCGCTTGGTCTTTGTGGACGAGCAGGGCAAGCTGCGGGGCCATTACGACAAGCGACATCTGTTCGGCCCGGGCGGTGAGGGTGACGCGTATGTTTCTGGCGAGAATCCTTCGGTCATCGAATGGCGCGGCTGGAGAATCGACCTTCAGATCTGCTACGACCTGAGATTCCCGGTCTGGTGTCGAAATGATCGCCACTTCGATCTCCAGCTCTTCGTCGCCAATTGGCCAACGCCACGAGTTTCCCACTGGCAGGCTCTGCTCAGGGCGCGCGCGATCGAGAATCAGGCCTTTGTGATCGGAGTCAACCGGACGGGAATCGACGGTAATCAGATCGAGTATCCGGGTTCATCCATGGCTTTTGATGCGATGGGGCAGGAATTGATCGATCTGGGTGAGGATGAAGAGGTCAGCGTGGTCGAGCTCGACCTGGAAGGGCTGCAGGCCTTGCGTTCAACCTTGCCTTATCTGCAGGTTTACAAGATAAACTCTACCTGGGTAATATGGACGCCAAACGCGATTGGGGGCACGCCAAAGATTACGTCGAAGGCA